>CAMVBR010000116.1 GCA_947165755.1 uncultured Clostridia bacterium | reverse complement strand
CACGCTCTTTTCGGGCGCATCGATGCCCGCCTCCACGAAGCGCAGCATGAAGGCGTGGAATTTTTCGAGGTTTTCGGGCTTCAGGTAGCCGCTGCCGTAGATGTAATCGGCCCACAGATCGCCGGAGCCGTCCCGCGGCATCACGTTCATATACAGCGGATAGGGCGTAACGCCCACGTTCACGTGCTCGGCGGTGAATTTCAGGTTCACGTTCTCGATATCGAAATAGGGCTGGTAGGTGAACACCATGCTCCAATAGAGCGTTTTATCGGGCGTGTGGAAGCGCTCGTACATATCCTTGAGGTAATCCTCCATATAAACGCTTATATGCTTATAGGCGTTCTTCTGCGAAATATCGAGCTGCCGCAGGGCCTCGGCGAAGGGCAGGTCGGCGTTTACGATTGTGCGCCACGTGATCATGTGGGCCAGCGTCATGCCGCAGTGCTTCTGCCACAACGTGGCGCGGCGCGCGCCGGTGGTGCCCACGGTGACGTCCTCGCTGCCGCTGTTGTTCGCAAGCCACGTGCGCACCGCGAGGAAGTAATAGAGCTGGGGCGAGAGGTTCGCCTTCAGGGCGGCCTCTTTCACCTTTTTCACCAGCGCGGCGGGAATGCGGCGGGGCATGCTGATCGCCCGCATCTGCAGCAGCGAAAGGGCCTTGCCGTAGTTTTTGCCCTTCACGTATTCCTTGCTTGTGCCCGGGTTCATATCGGCAAAATGCGGCTCGGTGGCGAACTGCTCGCGCCACCACTCGATATCGCGCTGCTCCTTGGCGGAGCCGCGGTATTCCCACGATTTTTCGATCTGCGTTTCGGGGCCGATACCTGGGGCGGGCAGCTCGCCGCCGCTCATGAGGGCGGCGTACACCTTATCGAAATAGGTGATCACGTACATCACGCCGTAGGTATCCATGATCACGTGGTAGCCGTTGAAAAAGATGGTGTGCTTGCCCCCGGCGCGGCGGATCAGCTTGAAGTTATACAGCTGCGAATCGTTGCAGTTGTTTTCAAAGGCCGTGCCCGCCTGCTTCAGGATGTAGTCGTCCACCTTGTCGTCGCTCTTTTTGCTCAGGTCCACGACCTCGATGCCCTCGGGCGCGCCGGTGTAATAATACTGCTCGAAGGTGCCGTCCTTATGCTCGGTGATGCGCAGGGTGCAGAAGGGCAGGCGCGTTACGGTAAGGCGCATGGCCTCCAGAACTTTTTCTTCGTCGATCTCGCTTTCAAGGTCGATGCGGCAGGGCAGGTTCAGCACGGCGCGGGGCGCGTTGCCCACGTGGTGGAGCAGCCCCACCTGATCGGCATCCAGGCGGAAATACTCGGATCTGTTCATGTTTTCCTCCTTACAGGCGTTCTTCGATATAATCCACCAGCTGCTGCATGGTGAAGATATCGCTCAGGTCCTCGGTTTCAATGGTGATATCGTATTCGTCCTCGAGCTGGCCGATCATGGTCATGATATCCAGCGAATTCATGTGCATATCCGCCAGAAAGGTGGTTTCGGGGGTGATGCTCTCCTTGGGCATATCCACATACTCCAGGATCACGTCTCTGATTTTGTCAAACATTTGCGGGTTCCTCCTTCGGTTTTCTTACAGCGGCGATCTTGAACCGCTGAATTTTATGGGTCGTATTTTTCGCGAATTCCGTTTCGGTGATCTCGAAATCCGCGATCCGTTTGAAACCGGGCATATCCCGGTTGAACGCCTGCATATCGGGCTGCATAAAGGCCTTGATCTGCGCCGGGTCGGCAAGGCCGCGTGAGCGCATCTCCTCGGGGTCGGGGTAGATGAGCGCGTAAATGCCGGTGCCGGCCTCGTCCGACATCACCACGCATTCCTTGATATAGGGCATGCGCTCCGCAAGGGCCTGCTCCAGCTCCTCGGGGCATACGTTTTTGCCGTTGGGCAGAATGATCAGGTTCTTCAAGCGGCCGCTGATGTAAAGATAATTGAATTTATCGATATGGCCGATATCGCCGGTGCGGAACCAGCCGTCCTCGGTGAACACGGCCTTCGTATCCTCGGGGGCCTTGTAGTAGCCGAGCATCACGTTTTCGCCGTAGAGCTGGATCTCGCCGTTGCCGTTCTCATCGGGGTGAGCGATGCGGGCGGTCATGGTGGGCAGCAGATGGCCCACGCTGTGGCGGCGCACCTTTGCCAGCGGATTGACCGCGGCCACGGGGCTGCATTCGGTGATGCCGTAGCCGTTATACACGGTGACGCCCACGGTGCGCAGGAAATCGGCGGTATCCTGCGAGAGGGCCGCGCCGCCGCATATAATCATGCGCAGGTTGCCCCCCAGCGCCGTAAGCACGGGAGAAAACAGCCGTCGGCGCACGTCTATCCCCATCTTCAGCAGGGCGTTGGAGAGCTTTGCGGTGGCCTTGAAGGTCCCCTCCTTGCCGCTGTCCGCGATCTGCTTCCGGATCTTTTTCACCAGCAGATCGAGCATCATGGGCACCATGCAGCTCATTTCGGGCGCAAACTGCTCAATATTGGGCAGCATGCGCTTGAGGTCGTTATTGAGAAACACGGTGGTGCCGCAGTAGAGGCAGCTCATCAGGTGGGCGTGCAGCTCGTAGGAGTGGTTGATGGGCAGCACCGAAATGCTGGTGCGCGGGTAATGCAGCAGCCGGGCGCAGCCCCGCAGCGTGCCCATGATATTGCGGTTTGAGAGCATCACGCCCTTGTTGGCGCCGGTGGTGCCGGAGGTATAGATGATCACAGCGAGGGCGTCCGGGTCCACCTTTTCGGGCAGGGCGTCGTTTCCCCGTTCGGCAAGGATGGCCTTTCCCTCCCCGAGCAGCGCATCCATTGCCACGCATTCCACCCCTTCGGGCAGGTCGGGGGCGTCGGCGGTGCGCATCAGCACCACGGTTTTTACGCCGGGGCAATCCGGCAGCACCTTTTGCAGCTTTTTCAGGCACCGGGCGGAGCAGAACACCGTTTGCACGTCCGCGTGGCGGATCTGCTTTGCCACCGTTTCCACCGGGTTTTCCTTATCCAGCGGCACCGCAACGCCGCAGCCGGTGACCAGCGCCAGATAGGCCGTGATCCACTGGTAAGAGGATTCGCCGAGGATCGCCGTATGCCCCCATGCCATGCCCCGGGCCACCAGCGCGGCGCGCAGGGCGTTTACGTTCGTTTTCAGCTCGGCAAAGGTGACTTCGGAGCGGGCGTCCTTGCCCTCGGGCTGGCAGTAGGCGATACGGTTGGGGTAGCGTTTTGCCGCGTGGGACAAAATCTGATACAGCACAGTGAACCGCTCCACGGCCTCGATCGGGATATACAGCTTTTCAAAATTCATCGGTTTTCTCCGTTTTTCGCCAAAGCGTTGGATTGTTGACAGGATCCATTATTTTTATTCATTGACTTATATATTTAAATTCATTATACTGTTCTTTAGGTTCGGGTTCAATCAACGGATTGACCGGGGCCATTGCTTAAGCAACGGTTTGAAAAAATCAGCGTTTAAGCAACCGATCGGGCGAAAGGGTTGTTTTGCCGCGCCCGAAAACAGTTTAACACAGAAAGTTGAGACGCGATTTTCCACATGAATAAAAACGACCTCCGTTACCTGAAAACGGAAAAAGGGATCCACGAGGCCTATCTGGCGCTGCTGGCCGAAAAACAGACCGACAGCATCACCGTGGCGGCGCTGTGCCGCAAGGCCATGATCAATAAAACCACCTTTTACAACCACTACGAAACCATGGACGCGCTGCATACCAGCGTTTGCACCGCCTTCGTGGAGGAAACTGTAACCACCTGCCCCGGCATTGCCAAGGCCTATTGCGATCCCGAAGAGGGCGTGCACGAGCTGGTAAAAACCCTGACCGCCAAAGCGGACGTGCTTACGCTGCTGTTCGCGGGCGATATGCCCTACCTCATCAACCTGATCGAGGACTGCCTGCTGCGCATCTACCTGCAAAACGTGGATTCCCCCGCCAAGGCCGCGGCCATCTGCTTCGCCATCGGCGGCGCGGCACGGGTGCTGCTCTCGTCCCAGAGCGTGACCTGCGATAACGCGGAAAAGATGAAGCTGATCATAGAGCTGATCAAAAAGGTGCTGTAACAGGCGCAAAATCGAATAAAGCGTATAGAAACCGAGCGGCAGACAGACGTCTGCCGCTCGGCAGTTTTTGTGGAATTGGGATTTATCGCTCGATGCGATAAATCCCAAAGTGAAGAGGTAAGAGTGAAGAGTGAAGAGTGATGGAAGGGCTTCGCCCTTACCCATTATATATAATGCCGGCCGCAGGCCCCTTTCTTCTTCACTATTCACTCTTACTTTTTACCTCAAATTTCAGTTTGTCGCAGAGCGACAAACTGAAATTTGCCGCGCTCCGCTCTTGTTTTTTTCCGAAAACTGTGGTAAAGTTTCAGCATCAGTACCCCTTGGAGAAATAAATCATGAAACAAAACTTTTCAGACGTTCTGAAGAAGCTGCGGACGGCGGCGGGCTTTTCACAGCAGACGCTGGCGGAGAAAATGTACGTGACCCGTTCCACGGTCGCCCGGTGGGAAAACGGCTCCCGGCAGCCGGACGCGGTGACGCTCTCCCGGCTCGCCGAGGTTCTGGACGCGGACGTGAACGTGCTGCTTTCCGCCGCCGGGAGCGACGCACGCCCGAACGTCATTCTGGTGGACGACCGGCCGCTGATCCTCACCGGCAGCCTGCCCGTGCTGGAGGAGGTCATGCCGCACGCCAACGTCACAGGCTTTACCGATCCGCGGAAGGCGGCCGCCTACGCCGAGGAAAACCGCGTTTCCCTCGCCTTTCTCGATATCGAGCTCCGCAGCGATAGCGGTTTACAGCTGTGCCGCACGCTGCTGGACGTCTATCCGCGCACCAACGTGATATACCTTACGGCCTACTGCGATTACGCGCTCGAGGCGTGGAGCACGGGCGCCAGCGGCTTTATGCTCAAGCCCATCACGCCGCAGGGCGTGAGAGAGCAGCTGAAAAAGCTGCGGTATCCCTTCTGGACGGGAGGTGAGGCGTGATGACGGACTGGACCGTTCTCGCAAGCTTTTCGGTTTGCGGCGCGCTGCTGGCAATGATGGCGATCAGCATCGCGTTTTCCGCCTTTATGCCGGCCCTCGACCGGTGGAACAGGGGCTACTTCGTCACCTTCTTTTCGCTTCTTTTTCTGTACGTCATCGTGATCGTATTCGACGTGATCGTCTACACCGTTCCGGCTCTTGCGAACATGGGAATCGCGGTGGCGATCGCGGAATACCTGTTTTTCTCCGTACTGACGCCCATGCCGATCTTCTTTCTGCTGCATAAATGCGGCGAAGAGATCCGGCGCAGCGCGCTGATGCGCGCCGGTTTGACGCTGTGGGGGATCTTCTGTGTTCTGCTGATCGTCGGCCGGATCACGGATGCGTTCTACGGCGTCGCGCCGGACGGTCAGTACGTCCGCCGTCCCCTGTTCCCGCTGCTGATCGCGCCGCTGGCCGCGATCATGCTCCTGAATATCGCGGGGCTGATCAAACGGCGGAAAAAGCTCTCGAAACGCATCTTTATCGGGCTTCTCGTTTACCTGCTGCCCACGGCGCTGATGATCATTGTATATATGTTCGTGGCCGCCGATATCGTGGTGGCGCTGTGGATGGTTCTGAGCGCCCTGACGATGTACGGCTTCATCCATGCGGACAGCGTTGAGCAATACACGCGCCAGCAGCGTGAGATCGCCCGCCAGCGCGCCGATATTATGGTGCTGCAGATGCGCCCGCATTTTATCTGCAACACGATGATGAGCATTTACTACCTCTGCGACCGGGATCCGCAGAAGGCCAAGCAGGTCACGCTGGATTTTACCGATTACCTGCGCAGGAATTTCAACGCGGTTTCCAGCGAGAACGTCATTCCCTTCACCGACGAGCTGGAGCACGCCCGCGCGTATCTCGCCGTGGAGCAGGCGCAGTTTGAAGACGGCCTCCTTGTGCGCTTCGATACGCCCCATACCGCCTTCCGTCTGCCGCCGCTCACCCTGCAGCCCCTTGTGGAAAACGCCGTGAAGCACGGCATGAAGGCCACCGGCGAGCCGCTGCACGTTTACGTGACCGCCCGGCAGACGGATCGGGGAAGCGAGATCACGGTGGAGGACGACGGCGTCGGCTTTTCTTCCGCGGGGGACGGCGCGAAGCCGGGCGCGCTCGCGAATATCCGGCAGCGGCTTTCGCAGATGTGCGGCGGCACGTTGGAGATCGGGCCGCGCGAGGGCGGCGGAACAAGGGTGAAGATAACGCTGCCGGGGGCGGAATAAAACGCATTTATTATTTAATCGCGAGGGGGTTCCATTCCGGAACCCCCTCTTGAAATTCGCGCGGCGCACATATAAAATAATACGAAATAATGACAAGGAGGATATTCTATGCTTCAAAAAACCAAAAAAACACTCAGCGTGCTGCTGAGCATCCTGATGGTCCTGTCCGTTTTCGGCGGCATGGCGTTTCCTGCGGGCGCCGAAAGCAAGACGATCGCGGAAGGCGTGATCTACAAGCTGGGAGATACCATCGTTCTCCCCGGGAATGGCAACTACTATGTAAAAGCGGATAAGTATGGCTCCCCGCGCAATGTTTCCGGCAACGGAACGGTCACTCGATTCGAGGGCGACGAACACTCTTATATGATAATGATCGACGAGTGGCATATATACGCCCATTTGTTTACGTTTGATTATGAGGAGGAACTAAGCCAGGGGCTGTCCGTATTGGGAATCACATTTACCGGAAGCGGTACTCAATCCGATCCTTATATGCCGAAGCTGGCGTTCGGTGAGGTCGAGTCTACCTGGGCGGGTGACGGCGAAGGCACCGAAGACGCGCCCTGGCTGATCAACAACGTTGACGACCTGCTTACCCTTTCCGCCAACGTCAAGAACGGTATGACGTATTCCGGAAAATTTTTGAAGGTCACGGACAATATCGATTGCGGCAGCGACAGCTGGGAGCCGATCGGCGACGGAAAACCTTTCAGAGGAACTTTTGACGGCGACAGCCACACCATCACCTACGTTGTGAACATTA
>CAMVBR010000115.1 GCA_947165755.1 uncultured Clostridia bacterium | reverse complement strand
AATTTACCGCCCTTTTTACTCCGTTTCGCCCAGCAGCAGCATCACGTCGTCGCCGGCCACGGTCCGGGGCAGAACGCCGTCCCATTTTTCGAGGTAGCGCTGGCGCAGGATCTGCGGGGTGAGGGATTCCTCCAGCAGGCGGTTGGCTTCGGCCTCGGCCTGGGCGGCGATCAGCTTCGCGTCTGCGTCCGCCTGGGCTTTGGCAACCTTGGTCTGATTCTCATATTCGGCCTGGAGCTGCTTTTGCTCCGCGATCATCTTATCCTCTACCGCGTTCTCGAAGGCGGTGGAGAAATCGATGTTCGTGATCACCACCGTGGTCACGTCCACGAAATAGTTTTCGTCGATGGCGCTCTTGATGGCCTTCTCCACGGCGGGGCTCATGGCGGCGCGGTTGGCGATGATATCCATCGCCTTGTGCGAAGAAAGCACCGCCTTCGCCTTTTCAATGGAGATGGAGCGGATGCGGTTTTCCAGCAGCTCCAGAGAGCCGTACTGCCGCGCGATCTCGATCACCTTATCGCTCATGATCTGATACTGAATGGTCATCTGCACGTCCATGGTCTGGGCGTCGCTGGAATAGGTATTGGTGGAAATATCCACGTTCTGCACCTTGGCGTCGTACATCTGATATTCGCGGGTGAGCCAAAAATCGAAGTGCGTGCCCGCGGTGCGCACGTTGCGCGCGTCGCCGAGATATTTCACAACGGCCACCTCGCCCGTATCCACCGTATGGATGCTCATGGGCACCAGCGCCAGCAGCACGGCGCACGTAAGAGCAACCGCAACGCCGATTTTTCCGGCCTTGGCGTTTCTTACGTAGCCTTTGTTTTTCGCCAGCCCGCGAACGCCGAGGATCAACCCCGCAAGCGTGCCCGCAAACAGAAATACACCGATCATAAAACCTAACATTTTTTTCCTCCTTTTTCTTAGGCTCCTCACGGATTTATGTGTAAATAAATGTATTGAAGTTTGCCGATGTCTATTCACATGGCGATATGTTGCTGCGCAACGCGATATAATTTGCTTCGCAAATTGCGATATATTCCGCTTTGCGTAATGCGATATGATATGGATCCTGTAACTATCACGTGCCGCAGGCACATATCGCACCGTAGGTATATCGCGCTTTTTGCATATCTCGCCTTCGGCGAGGATGCAAAAAGCATATCGCGGATCCGCAGGATCCATATCGCTGTCGCGCTTTCAGCGCGACAAACCGCAATTTTTATATTTTTCCGTAAAGATCCTTTTTCTCCGAAAAAAACCGCCCCGGGACAATCAGCCGGAGCGGTTCCGCGTGCGAACGCGCCGCTGCTTCGGGCGGAGGATCGTTCCGCCTTACGGCGCCGGTGCGTTCTTACTGCACGGTTTATCATACGCAAACTGCGGCCGGTTTATACCTGCGTTTTTGCAGGCAGTCACCTGAACCTCTCAGCATGGCCATTATACGATATTTTTCCCCGCCGGTCAAGTTACAGGTTCGCAAGAACCGATGGTATCCGCGATCCGGTTCACGGTTAACCGCTGCCGGGCGAAAAATTTACGGAAACGGTTGATTTTACGCCCCCGCCTGTGCTATACTTACTCTGTATTATATTTTATAATAAAAAAGGAACATCGCAATTATGTTGTTTTCACAGGATATAGGTATCGATCTCGGTACCGCGAATACGCTGATCTGCGTAAAGAACAAAGGCGTAGTGCTGCGCGAGCCCTCCGTTGTGGCGGTGGCCGTGGGCGCGGGCCAGAAGAAAGTGGTCGCCGTAGGGGAAGAGGCCAAGCGGATGATCGGCCGCACCCCCGGCTCCATTACCGCGGTGCGCCCCATCAAGGACGGCGTGATCGCCGATTTCCAGATGACGGCGGACATGCTGCGCATCTTTATCAAAAAAGCCATGAGCGGCTCCCCCTTCGCCCGGGCGCGCGTGATGCTGAGCATACCCAGCGGCATTACCGAGGTGGAGCGCAAGGCCGTGCACGACGCCGCCGTGAGCGCGGGCGCGCGGTACGTGAGCCTGATCGAGGAGCCCATGGCCGCTGCCATCGGCGCGGGGCTGGACGTGACCGCTCCCAAGGGCTGCATGGTGGTGGATATCGGCGGCGGCACCACCGAGGTGGCGGTGATCTCCCTCGGGGATATCGTTTCCTCCCGCTCGCTGCGCGTGGCCGGCGATACCTTCGACGACGCCATCGTGCAGTTCATCCGCAAAAAATACAACGTGCTCATCGGCGAGCGCACGGCGGAGGAGATCAAGATCAGCATCGGCTCCGCCGCCCCCTACGACGGCGAGGGCGCCATGGATATCCGCGGCCGGAACCTGATCGACGGGCTGCCCAAGAACATAGAGGTGAGCTCCGAGGATATCCGCGAGGCGCTGGACGACCCGCTGAACCAGATCGTGGAAACCGTGCGCAACACGCTGGAAAAAACGCCCCCCGAGCTGGCGGCGGATATCATGGACAGCGGCGTGGTGCTCACCGGCGGCAGCGCCCTGCTGCGCGGGCTCGATAAACGGCTCGCCGCGAAAACAGGCATGCCCGCAAAACTTGCCGAAGCCCCCATGGACTGCGTTGTGACCGGCACGGCGATCTGCCTTGAAAAAGACACGCTGAACCTGCGCCGGCTCAAATAAATATCAATTTTTAACCTATGCGAAACTTCTTCAAAAGCGTAAAATTCAAGATCGTGATGAGCGTGCTGGCAGTGCTTCTGCTCGGCGTATTTGTTGCCGCCGTTTCTACCGGCGGTACCGGTCCCCTCACGAACGCGCTGAACTTTGCGCTCACCCCCTTAAACGAGGCCGCCGCGCACCTGAAGGAGGAGCTTTCGGGCTTTTTCGCGGGCTTCCGCTCCTCCTCGAAATATCTCGAGGAGATCGAATCGCTGCGGGACGAGCTCAACGACTGCCGCGAGCAGCTTGCCGATTACGAAAAGCTGCAGCAGAAGCTCGCCTCCTACGAGGAATTTCTGGAGGTGAAGAACGAGCGCCCCGATTATTCCTTCCTGCCCGCCACCGTGATCATGCGCAGCGGAGCCGACGTATTCGAGACCTTTACCATCAATAAGGGAACCGCGGACGGCGTAGCGGTGAATATGCCGGTGCTCTCGGGCGAAAACCTGATCGGCGTGGTGCGGGAGGTCTCCCACAGCACCGCGCTGGTATATACCCTCTTCCACCCGGACGTAAGCGTGAGCGCCTACGAGATCCGCACGCGGGAGGATTGCTACACCAAGGCCGAAAGCGCCGTTTCCGCCGAGGGCCTGATCAAGCTCATGGGCCTTACCCGCACCACCCCCGTGGTATCGGGCGGCATCGTGTGCACCTCGGGCATCGGCGGCATTTACCCCCGCGACCTGATCATCGGCACGGTAACGCAGGTGGTGGGCAGCGAATCCGATATTTCCGCCTACGCGCTGGTAAAGCCCGCGCTGGATTACGGGCGGCTGATCGACGTGTTCGTGCTCACCGATTTCGAGGAAAAAGCGGAATGAAAACGAAAGCGCGCTATCTGCCGGTATGCCGCATCGCCCTGTACGCGGCGCTGTTCGTGCTGACCGGCGTTATTCAGAATACGTTTTTGGGCGGGCTGCGCGTGCCCGTGCTGCCCCTCGTGCCGCTCACCGTGGCCGTATGCACCTTCGAGGGCGAGTTCACGGGGCTGTTTTTCGGCATTTTGGGCGGCGCGCTCTGCGATATCGCCTCCCCCGCGCCGGACGGCATCTTTGCGCTGCTCTTCGCTGCGCTCGGCTGCGCCGTGGGGCTTTGCATGCACTACCTGTTCCGGAGCACCCTGCTCAGCGCCCTATTGATGACGCTGCTCTTTACGGCTGCGGCCGCCGCCGTGGGCTTTTTCTTCACCGTTTTTCTGAAGGATCCCGCCGGGGCGTTCCCGCTGTTCCGGCAGAGAACCGTGCCGGGCGTGCTGCTCACCGTGCTGCTGCAGCCGGTATTTTATTATCCCATACGCGCGATCGACGGAAAGCTGAGGTGACGGCGTTGACGCAGCAAAAATACAACCGCAGGGCTTTGGGCGTGCTCATCGCGGTCGCCCTCGTATTCCTGAGCTTTTTGGTCCTTATTTTCGTAGATCAAAGGTCCGGCGCGGCGAGCGAGGCCGCAAATACCGCGTCCTCAAAAACCTACAACATCACCGTGGCGGCGGACCGGGGAGAAATATTGGACCGCAACGGCAACACCTTCGTATATAACGAGCAGGTGAACTCCATCGTGCTCAGCGCGCTCGGCTTTCCCACCGATAAGGCCGAGGGCAACGAGATCATTCTGGGGCTCATACGCTATCTGGAATCCAAAAACGAAGACTGGATCGATACCCTCCCCATTTACCGGGACGAGCACGGGCAATTGCAGTTTGAGGCGGACCGGGAGGCGGATATCCGCTGGATGAAATCCGCCTACTACCTGAACCTGAACGCCTACGCCACCGCGCAGAACTGCTTCGACGCGCTGCAGGAGGAGTATGACCTGCGGGATTATACCCCGGCGGACGCGCTGAAGATCGCCTCGGTGCGCTACAATATGACGCGGCTGGGCTTTTCGGCCTCCACGCCCTACACCTTCGCCCGGGGGGTATCCATACAGAGCGTGGCGTATATCAAAGAAAACAGCACCTTTTTCCGCGGCGCGGACGCGGTGGTGAGCTCCGCCCGCAAATACATCGGCGACGGCACCCTGGCCGCCCATATCTTAGGGCTGGTGGGCGCCATCAGCGCCGAGGAATACGCCGAAAAGCAGGCCGAGACCGACGCCGCCCTTGCGGCGGCCGGCGACGATGAGGAAAAACAGCTGGCCATTCGCAGCGCCGCCTATACCCTTTCGGACCGCATCGGCAAAAACGGGCTGGAGCAGGCCATGGAAAAATACCTGAAGGGCATGAGCGGCGTAAAAACCGTAACGCTGGCCGCCGACGGCGAAATCACCGAGGCCTACACCGTAATGCCCCGCACCGGCGGCACCGTGATCAGCACGCTGGATATCCCCATGCAGCAGCTTGCCGAAAGCTCGCTGGCGCGGCAGATCAAGGAAGTCACCACCTACGACGCCATCGCCGGCGGCATGACCCCCGCGGGCGCGGTGGTGGTGGAGGACGTGAAGACAGGCGCGATCCTGGCCTCCGCCTCCTTCCCCGATTATTCGCTCGCCACCTATTACGACGATTACGAAACGCTGGTCGCCGACGAGGGCAAGCCCTTATGGAACCGGGCGTTCCAGAGCGGCTATTCCCCCGGCTCCACCATGAAGCCCGCCACCGCCATCGCGGGGCTGGAGGAGGGCGTGATCAGCCCCAAGAGCGGCGTGATGTGCTACGGCACCTACGAATACATCGATCAGACCTTCGTCTGCTTCAACAAAACCGCCCACGGCTGGGTAAACGTGGAAAACGCGCTGGCCTACAGCTGCAACATCTTCTTCTTCGACCTGGCGAAGAAGCTGGGCATTCAAAAACTCAACAGCTACGCTTCCCTTCTCGGCCTCGGGCAGAAGACCGGCGTGGAGATCAACGAGACCGAAGGCATTCTGGCCGGTTACGACGAACGTACCGCGCAGGGCAAGGGCTGGCGGCTGGGCGAAACGCTGCTGGCCGCCATCGGCCAGTCCGATAACTCCTTCTCGCCGCTGCAGCTCACGAACTACTGTGCCACCATCGCCAACGGCGGCACCCGCTGGGTGCCGTATCTGGTGAGCAAGGTGCTCTCGGCCGATTATTCCGAGGTGCTTTACGACCGCAGCCCCACCGTGGCCGTGCAAACGGATTTCAGCGAAGAAACGCTGAACGCGGTAAAGGCGGGCATGTATCTCGTGGCAAACGAAACCTCCTGCCGCGAGTACCTCGGCAGCCTGAAATACAAGGTGGCGTGCAAAACCGGCACCGCCGAAAAATCGCGCATCGTGAACGGCGTGCGCTACGAGGGCACCGACGGCTTTCTGATCGCCTTCGGCCCCTACGAGGACCCCGAGATCGCCATCACCGTGGTGATCGAAAACGCCGGCTCGGGCGCTTCCACGGCGCAGGTGGCCGCGGATATCTTTGAATACTACTTCGGCACGCTGGATACGGTGGAAAACGTACAGCCCGAGAACCAACTGCTGAACTGAGGTGAAATCACATGGCAAAAAAAATCGTACTTGCCTCCGGTAAGGGCGGCGTGGGCAAATCCACCACGGCCGCCATGCTCGGCGCGTGCCTTGCCAAAAACGAAAAACGGACGCTGCTCATCGATTGCGACGCGGGCCTCAACACGCTGCGCCTTTTGATGGAGGACGTGGACCATAAGCCCTACGACTGGCTGGACGCCGCCACGGGCGCCTGCGATTTTGAGATCGCCATATGCAAAATGACCCCGTTCCTTTCGCTGGTGAACGCCCCGCCCACAGTGCCGGCCGATCTGCCGGAAACCTGCATCCGCGAGCTTGTTTCGGCGGTGGAAAAGGATTACGATTTCGTTTTGCTGGACGCCCCCGCCGGGCTCGGCGCCGGTCTCAAACGGGCCGCCCTTGCGGCGGGGAGCGCCTTGATCCTGGCCACGGCGGACGCCGTGAGCGTGCAGGGCGCCGAACGCACCGACGCGCTTCTGAAAAGCTGGGGCGTGGAAGAGACGCGGCTCATCATCAACCGCTACGACGTGAAAGCCGCCCGCAGGGGGAATTACTTCGATATCGATACCACCATCGACCGCACTTTGGTGCAGCTCATCGGCGTGGTGCCCGAGGATAAGGCGCTCACCGCCCTTTCGGTAACCAAAAAGCTGCCGCCCCGCTCGAAAAGCCTTGCCGCATTCGGGCGCATTGCGCGGCGGCTGCAAGGGGAAAACGTCAGCCTGACCCACGCGATGCTGAAATAAACCGTGAAATACCGGCAGGATCCGTGAAATCCGCTGTTGATTCTTATATATTTTTGTGTTAAACTAAGGCAATAAAGATTTTTTATCTTTATCATACAAGGAAAGGGGACTGAAACGATATATGAATATCGCTTTGATTGCACACGACTCCAAAAAGGAATTGATGACGCAGTTCTGCATCGCTTACTGCGGCA
>CAMVBR010000114.1 GCA_947165755.1 uncultured Clostridia bacterium | reverse complement strand
ACGGCGCGTTTCGCGCCCGCCTTCTTTTTCACGAGCCTTACCGCGAGCAGCCCGGTGAGGTGGGCGACCAGCAGCAGGGCGATCACAAGGGTAACGATTCCGGTGGGCCAATCGGGCAGCACCGGCACGGGCAGCACCGCCGCGAAGCGGTAAGAGAGATAGCTGAGAAAATACACGCCCAGCCCGAGAATGACCGCCAGCATGGCGAGGGCGGCAAGAAGCGCCCGGAACACCGGCCGGGGCGTATTGCTTTGCTTCAGCATTACGAAAGCGGTAAAGAAGGCCAGCACCGGCAGGGCGGGGGTCATAATGCCCAGCGGCACCACGCCGTTCAGGGGCAGATAAGGCAGGCTGGCGGCCGCGTGCTGCCAGAACCATACCGTAACGCAGGCGCACGTGAGCAAACACGGGAACGCCGCTTTTTTCAGAAGCCGTTTCATTTCGCACCCTCCTTTGCGCTGTATACGCCCGCGTTCACCCGCAGCCACACCAGCGGGCTGCTGCTGCGCGCCACACGGACGAGCGAGAGGGGCGAAGCGTCCGTATACACGTTATCCGATACGTCCACGTTGAGGCAGTCCCGCAGGAAATAGGCGCGCCCCTGCCCCGTATCGCTGCGGAAGGCGTCCCCCAGCGTAACCGTATTGCGGCGGAAAACGAAGCCGTTCACGTTGTTCACCGCCATCAGGCTGCCGCAGATATCGGTGAACTCGTTATCCTCGATCACGATATTCGTAAAGGCGTTGGAGCGGTTGCTTTTATCCAGCAGGTGGGTGCCCACCTCGATGATCTCGGTGCCGATCACGGCGCATTCGATGAACTTATTGTTTCTCACCAGAATATTATCGGCGCCGGTGCCCTCGTGCCATACGCCGTTGATATCCATAATGATCTTGATGGCGTTGTGGGTGGTCTTATAAAACGTATTGTTCTCCACAAGCCCGTTTGAGGTTTGCAGCAGCAGGCCGCGGGCGCGGTGCTCGTGGAAGTAGTTGTTGCGGATCACGTAGTTGCCGCCGGTGTTATCCAGATTGAAGAGGAAGCCGCCCGCCTGCACTTCCTGCGGCAGCGGGTTCGTAAAGGTGACGCGCCGCATGCCGTGATCGAGCCGCTCGGCGGTTTTTACCTCGGCGGTAACGTCGGTGAGGTTGAAGCCCGGGTCGCGGAAGGCCATGGTATCGCCGGGCTCGGCGTTCATGGAGCCGTCGGCCTCGAACGTGACGGTATCGCCGCTCACGCTCTTGATCCAGCCCACGCCGGAGTTGATATTCACGTCGTCGTCGCCCTGCCGGCAGAACTCGCAGTTCTCAATGAGGAAGCAGCCGTCCGCATCGTTGATGTGCACCGCGTCGGCGTCCAGCGAGGTAAGCCGCGTATCGGCGTAAGCCGGGTCGGGGCCGATAAAGAGATTTCGCAGCGCGAAATGGGACGTGCGCTGGCCCACGATCACGCCCATACCGCCGCCGCCGTAAAGCCGCAGCCCGTTGAGCGTGATATCGCGGCACGCGCCGTAAATATCGATGAGCGAGCCGCCGTAGGCCGTGCCGCGCAGAATGAAGGAGCTGCCAGCGAAATGGGTGAGCATGCCGTTGTGCCTTACGCGCAGCGTATTATCGGAGATCTTTTCCACGCTTTTTATCACGTCGGGGTTCTGCCCCTCGTAGGTTTCAATGTAAACGCCCTTCGCGCCGTAGGTATCGGTATCGGGATCGGACTGGCTGATCGCGTAGAGCATATCCGCCCGGGCAAAATCGGGGTTATCGAACACGAAATCCACCACGTTCTTTTCGCCCTTTACCGCCTTTACGCGGGCCACGGCGCTCAGGGGCTGCTTTTCCCAGTCCCAATCGAAGGCCAGATCACGCAGCTCCACGCACTCGCACCCGGTGAGGGTGACCACGCTGCTGCGGTAATCGTATATGATCTCCGAACCGCCGCCGTCAACGAGCACGTCCTGCAGGCCTTCGAGCCGCAGCGCGCCCGATACGTAGTATACGCCCGTTTCAAACCGCAGCAGGGCGCCGGGGTTTTCGGCGCAGTAGGCGAAGGCGGCGTTCAGGGCTTCGGTGTTGTCCGCCGCGCCGGGATCGGCCCCGAACTGCGATACCCACACGGTTTGCAGCGCCTCCGGCTTCGGGGACTGGATAAAGAACCGGCTGCCGCCCACGCCGTCCACCTGCAGGGCGGTGCGAAGCGGGTTGGCCGCGGGGGGATCCTCATACAGGGGCGCCCGCCGCGCCGGAACGGGCACGGGTTTCACTACGGCCCAGGCCGCCGCGCCCGCGAGCAGGGCGACGACGATCAGCGCGGCCGTCACTTTTTTCCAAAGCTTCATTGCGGTCTCCTTTCTGCAGTACGGATGTATGCGAAGGATAGGATGCCGCTTCCATCGTACCAAACGGCGTGGGATTTGTCAACGCCGCCGGGCGGATTTCCGGGGCGGGCGGGAAAATATCTTGAAAAAAGGGGAATCCTCGTTTATAATGGTATTGTTTTTCATTCTACGAAGAGCAATCCGCTTGACGAACAGGAAAATACGTATGAAAAAACTGCGAATGCTTCTGCATAAAAATACGATGCTCAGCGCCGCGCTGCTGTTTTTGCCGTTCATGTACGCGCAGCTTGTGATTCTGCGCGCGGGCAACGCGGCGGGGCGGGGATTTCTAACCGACGACCGGCAGGCGTGGGCATACTGCTTTTTGCAGCTCCCGGTGATCGCAGGCTTTCTGCTGCACGCGGGGCTTTCGCCGCGCCTGCGATCCCAAAAGGCGTATGCCGCCCTCTCGGCTGGGGCGCTGATTTTGTGCGCCGCGGGGGCCTTCACGCTGCTGTTCGCCTCCCCCGCCTCCCTGTTTTACCTGACGGTAACGGGCGTTACCGTATTTGCGCTGGGCTGGGTATGCGGCGCGGTTTACGTGAAGCTCTCGGCGCTGATGAAAAGCACCTCCGCCGCCGGGCTCGGCGTGGCGGGCGGGTATGCCGCCGCCGTGGCGCTGCAGTTCGTGACCCAGCTGCAATGGACGGTGCTGCCTGCCGCCGCCGTGCTGCTCGCCCTGTCGTTCGCTATTCTCGCCGTATTTTTTACGGAAACCGAACCCCAGACGGACGAAGCCCCCTCGCCCGAAAAACCGCCGGTTCCCCGCCGCAGGCTGCTCTGCACGGCGGCGATCACCATGGCGTTCCTTCTGTTCACGGCCTATTACACCGGGTATATCCACCACCTGCAGGTGGCCTCGGGCTACGGGGAATATAACGTATATACGTGGCCGCGGCTGCTGCTGATCCCGGTGGTGCCGGCGTTCGGGTGGCTGGGCAGCGTAAAGGACGGCAAGCTGCTGCCGGTAGGCACGCTCTGCGTGGTGGTGACGGCCTTTTTGAACACGGCTCTGATCGGCCGGGAGACCTATTTGCTGAATATGTGCCTCTACTATATCGCGCTGGGCGCGGTGGTGGCCTATTACCACCTTGCCTTTCTGCGGCTGGCGCCCCGCACGAAAAACCCGGCCCTGTGGGCGGGCATGGGGCGGCTGATCGACAGCGCTGCTGTGGTTTTCTCCTTTGGGGTACGGTTTTCGAATCTGCCAAGGGCGGCGGTGCTCGCCGTGGATATCGCTCTGCTGGGGCTGGTGATCGTGCTGATGACGCTGAACCGGGATTTTGCCCTCGACGCGCCCGCGCCTGCCGCCGACGCCGTATCCACCCCCGCCCCCGCGCCGGTGAAGGCAGACCCCTTCCCGCTGCTGCAGGCTCGCTTCGGCATCACCCCCGCCGAAATGAACGTGCTGCGTGAGCTGGTGCTCACCGACGACAAGCAGGAGACCATTGCCGCACGGCTGAATATTTCCGTGAGCACCATGCGCCACCATATTACCTCCATCTACAAAAAGACCGACGTGCAGTCCCGCGCGGGGCTGTGCAGGCTGGCAGCAGCGGATGAGTTTCATGCCGCCGCCGCAAAATAAAACGGGTTGCCGTTCGAGTTCCCCTCCGCCGATGCGGAGGGTTTTTTTGTGCAAATTTCAGTTTGTCGGGGAGAACAACATTTCGTAGCGCGGCTGACCACAGCCGCTATTGTGCAGAGACGCGGGTATGCGGCGGTGTGCCGACGGATACCCCGGCTCTGTGCAACGTAAGGTAAATATATTGAAAGAGGTTGGTTTTCGTCGTCCCTTCGCCGGGGTATAGTCCGCATGCGCGTCCTATACCCACGCCTTGCGCCGATAGCGGCTGTGGTCAGCCGCGCTACCGACGGGAAGGCAAGCACCCCGATAAACTGCAATATAGCAGAAACATGCCATACGTTTTTGCCCTTTTTACCGAAAGCGGCTATATCCGTTACCGTAAAATTATGGTAATCTGAAGAAAAAAAAGGAGAACCATACCTATGAAAAAAACCGTTGTCATCCTTCTTGCCCTGCTGATGCTCGTTTCGTTCGCCGCCTGCGGCAAAAACACCCCCGCCACCACCGACCCGGAAACCACCGCGCCGGCCGAGACCGAAGCCCCCACCGAGGCCGAGGATACCACCGAAGCCGAGCCCGAAACCGTGGCGCGTCCCACGGCGGACGGCCAGGCGGTGGAGGCCTACGACCTTTCCTACTACGTGCCCAACAGCATGACCGCCAACGAATATAACGGCATGCTGGGCGTATATGAGTTCTACACCGGCGAATACGCGGGCAGCAAGCCCAGCGGCATGGTGATCACCCTTTCCGCCACCGCCGAGAGCAACGCCAACGGCGATTTGGAGGCCTACGCCCGCGACGCCGGCAAGAGCAGAAACGGCATGGCCGCCGAGCCCGCCATCGAGAGCATCAACGGCTTCGATTGGCTTGTGTTCCGCGAGGACGGCAAGATCAACTACTTTGCCATTTTCAACGAGGGCCTGTATGAGATCTACGCCGAGCGCGGCGGAGATACCGAAGAAAACTTCAGCGCCGCCGTCGATATGCTGGAGCAGACGCTGTTTCTGGCAGTGAACGAGTAAGGGAAACAGAATAGGAAATTGGAATTTGTAGGGCTCGACGCCCTGCAAATTCCAGTGGTCAGTTGCCAGTGGTCAGTGGTCAGAATGACGCAAAGGCGAGCAAATCCGTTCGCTGGTCACTGGCCACTGGTCACTGGTCACTTGCTCAGCGACAAACTGAAATTTGCTGCCAATCAAGAAAGGAAAACGATATGAAAAGAATACTTGCGTTACTTCTTGCGCTCACCGTACTCACGAGCTTTGCGGCCTGCAAGTCCGGCGGCGACAAGCCCGACACGGAGGACGATACCCCCGCTGCGGCCGGCGTTTCCGCGGATACCGCCGTGGGCGACAAGGTCTCTTTGGGCAAGCTGGACGGCAAACCCCTCGCCTGGACCGCCATTGCCAAGGGCGTGGGCAGTGTGCTGCTGCTTTCCGACAACGTGATCGCTCGCATGGCCTTTGCCCCCGAAGACAGAAACAACGCCCGGTGGAAGGACAGCGACGTACGCGCGTGGCTCAACGGAGAATTTTTCGACGGCGCGTTCACGGACGATGAAAAAGCCCTGATCGCCGAAACGAACAACAAGACCGACGTTTTCAATTTTGACGAATTCCGTACCGAAAGCGAGTATACCGACGATAAGGTGTTTTTGCTCTCCGGCGTTGAATTCGCGAAATACGTTGTAAAAGCCGGGGATCTGCGCTTCGGCATCCCCACCCAAAAGCTGATCGACGACGGCGTTTACATGGCCGACGTGGAGGGCAGCGAAACCGTGAAGCAGGCCTGCAGCTGGATCCTCAGGGACGACGGCGAGCAGGAAACCTATAACACGATGGACGTATACGGCTTCGACGGCACCGTTTCGCTCTACGGCAACCAGAAAACGAACCGCAGCGGCATCCGCCCCGCCATGTGGGTATATACCGATAAGGCCCTTGCCGACGGCTTTAAGGCCGGTACGGCAGCGCTGCCCGCCGACCCCGCGCTGGATGCGGCGATCGCCGCCCTGCAGGTGGGCGATACGGTGGAATTCGGTATGGGCGTAATGCGCGACCTGAACCTGGGCGGCCAGAAGGTGGTATGGCGCGTGCTGGACGAGACCGACGACGCATGGCTGCTCTACTCCGAAAAGCTGCTCGGCGCGTACAATTTCGGGCAGCCGGACGATGAGACCGTGACCTGGGCCACCTCCGACGTGCGGGCGTTTCTGAACGGCGACGAATTCCTGAACGGCATGTTCACCCCGTGGGAGCGGGCGAAAATCAAACGCAGCCACGTTGTGACCTGCGGCGGTACCAACGGCTGGCAGGTGGATCCCGGCCCCGAAACGGACGACGACCTGTTTTTGCTTGACCGCGAGGAGATGGAAAAATACTTCCCGAACGAGGCGGACCGCGTGCTGCCCGAGCAGACCTACTGGCTGCGCAGCCCCGATTTCACGCCCGGCAATTTCACCTACGTGAACGAAGCGGGGGGCTTCAGCACCAACGACGCCCCCCACTACGCCGGCCTGCGCGTGGCCATGTGGGTGATGAAATAAAACGGCAAGAAATTGCGATAAAGGCGGAGCCGACGGGCTCCGCCTTTTTTGGAGATTTCAGTTTTTCTTCCCCTTCATCGCCTCGATCAGCGCCAGCGCGTGGGCGGGGTCGCCTTCGGCCTCGAGGTCGCCGCGCAGAAAGGCCTTCACCGCGTTTTCTTTCCCCTGCAGCAGCCGCTCCAGCAGGTCGCTGCCAACGGAAACACGCACGGTGGCGTCGTTATAGGTATAGGGCGCGATCTGCAGCTTCCCGCCCAGCCACGCGATATAAAACGTGCCGCCGCAGTCCGCGTCCGTTAAGGTGATCTCGGCGGCAAGGTCGTAGTCCACGCCCGCGAAATCCGCCCCCGGGGCGTATTTTTCTTTCAGCTCGTTGAATTTTTCTTCAAAGGTCATCTTTCTGCCTCCCGTTTTTTTCGTTAGCTTTCCCGAAAAGGCAGAAAAAATCCGCAAGCCCGGAGGATTGCGGAAGGCAAATCAACGCGTTATACGTGTAATCGTGCGATATGCTGCTGCGCAGCGCGATATACTGCGTGCGATATATTGCTTCGCAAT
>CAMVBR010000113.1 GCA_947165755.1 uncultured Clostridia bacterium | reverse complement strand
ACACAGGCGGGAAACGCAGGAACGGTAACCCCGCACGTTCTCCGCCCAGATATAGCTTTTCTTGCCCTTATATTCCGCCTTCGGCACGTCGATCCCCCAATCAAGATCTCGGGTGATGGCGCGGTCGCGCAAACCTTCGTCCAGATACCGTTTTGTAAACGCGGCGGCGTTTCTGCGCCAGTATGGATGCGCTTCCAGATACGCGCGAAGAGGCTGCTCAAACGCGCTGATCCTCAGAAAGATCTGTTTGGAATCACGGAATATGACCGCCGTACCGCAATCGGCGCACCGCGGTTTCAAAACCTCATCTGCCGCGAGCACCTCGCCGCAGACGTCGCACTGGTCGCCCCGCGTTTTCTCGCCGCACCGCGGACACAGCCCCACAACAAGCCGGTCCGTCAGCGTCTTATTGCAATGCGGACAATACGCCCCCTTAACCTTCCGTTCTTCCGCATAAGGGCTTCGATAGATTTTTTCATGAAACGCGCGCACAAAGTCTTTGTGTTCTGCGTCGGAGGTTTTGGCGTACAGATCATACGAAAAACCGAGCGCATGAAATACGTCGCAAAACTCCCTGTGATATTTTTCACTGATCTCTGCGGGCGAGCTGTTTTCCTGTGCGGCGCGGATCACGATGGGTGTGCCGTGGCAGTCGCTGCCCGAGACGTAGAATACGCGGTCTCCTTTGGCTCTGTAGTACCGGGCAAGTACGTCACCCGGGAGCAGCGCCGCGATGTGGCCGATATGCAGAGAGCCGTTTGCGTAAGGCCATGCGCCGCCGATAATGATGTTTTTCATTTCATTTACCTCATTTCTTTTTATAGACTGATAACAGTGTTTATCGCTGATTTACGAAATAAAAAACGCTCACCTCCCCGTAGAATACAAGGGACGAGAGCGCGGCTCACGTGTTACCACCCTATTTCGCCTGTCTCTCACGATGGCAGGCCTTATCAAGTTCGGACAGGAAATGATCTGTCGAAACTCTATCGCTGTAACGGGCGATCCCGGCATAGCCTAACGCACAGCGCTCGGTATGCGGCTCGGAGACCATGTTCGGCAGGTTTTGCTTCTCCCATTCTCAGCGCGTCTTCGACGATGGGATTCTCTGTAAAAGCGCCGACTGCTTACTCTTTCTCGTCATTGCCGTTGCACAAAGAATAACACAAATAATCCATTCTGTCAATAAATAACCTTAGCACATTTGTGAAGCTCGAAATAAATAATATCAGTTTTAGAAGATGATCCGCCCGATATGCCGTAGAAGCATACCGGGCGTTGATTATGCATAAATCAATTCACTGTTTACGATTTCTGCTGCACGGTTTTGAATTGAATTCATAAGCATAACCCACTTCATACAATTACAGGAGAACTCTAACACGATTACAAGGGCACTCTTACACGATTACACCCACGTTTTCACGATTATCGCAAACCAAAGGACTCAAATATTGATAGAAAACCTGCTCCGGCGCTGAATACCGGGGCAGGTTTTTCACGATTATGAGAGCTAAAGAGCCCTATATTGCGTTAAATTGGGATAAAAATGAACCCGAATGAACTATTATGCGTTATTGCGTTAGCGAAAGAAGCAACTCGATATTATCTCTGTCTTTCTTTTTCTCCACTGCATTTAGCTGATTGTAGTCTATTAAGTCACGATGAATGCGCTCTTTTGCGTCCTTATTCTTACCGTCCATTGTAATTCCATATTTCCAGTTGTTTAAGTAGTGAAATCTGCACCAACGGATATGTTCCAATTCGCAAAGAAGATCCTTTTCACTGTCTGAAAGCGATGAAAAAACAGTCGAACTGCCATCCGCTTCGAGCATTTTGAGTCTTATTTCATGATAGTCGGCAGCACAGATATTGGACTCTCTTGTGAAAGAATTCAGTTTTCTCCATTCTTGTTCAAGATTTTCTTTATTCATTTCAACGCCTGCATATGCATGTGCATACATCAGATTGATCGATTTCGCAAGGGCCAAGAGATTCTCATTAAGTATATATTCAACTCGATTTGCTCTTTGCCGCCAGTCTATTTTCACAAGGTTGCCATACTCCGCCAACAGTTCTGTATAAACAGCATTCTGCTGAAAAACAATGATTCGTTTCTGCGGAAACAGCATTTCCAATTCGTATACGGTCTCGGCCTGGTTTTGCTGTTGTACAAGCAAAACGATATCCGCCTGACGTATTACTTCCGTGTTTTCAAGCCATGCTTCTTTGTGTATCACAACTTTATCGTCAATCTGATCCATCTGTGTATGAAGACGCAGGAAAGAGGAACAATCTCCGAAAATATGATAGGTGAATTGCTGTTTCGAAGAAAAGACGTTATTTAGAAGGCCGCGATATAACAGGGCCTCTCCCAGTTTTCCGAATCCGATAAAAACGATGCTCAACTGATGCTCCATTTCTTTGGAAACAGAGTATAAGCAGTGTTCTTTCCAGAAAAGCCGGGCGGCATTTTCCTCAATCGAATACAGCCTAACATCGGGATTGGTCATTAACTGTGTCGGTAAAGAATCGCACTTGATATAAACTTTACACGCGTTTAGCTTTTCTCGGTTCTCCGCAATGAACTGCAAGTTTTTCTCTTCCGTGTCAGTTAATATATATTTTTGGGCTTTTAGAAACGTTTCATGTCCTTCAAGGCCGTATTTTCCAAGCTGCTCCAAAAGACGCTTTCTGTCTGCGGTAGGGCCGTATACCGCGATACTTTTTCCTGACTTATATACAAGATAGCTTTGAAGCCGATCCCTTAAATATTTAACGGCAAGAAAAACGCTGCTGGCAGTCGCCAATGGGGCTAACCAACGTGCTATTTCAATCCATATGTTTGCAGGCGACTCGCTGTAATTCAAGAAATACATTGATAAAGTATAAAAAAGCGCGTCAGGCACTGAGTCTGCGCCGGCGATCAAAAGTCCCACAAATCCCAATACAAACGGAACAACCAACAGCAATCGTTTACATATAGGTAAAACCCATTTTCTCATTGTTGCCACCTCGCATGATTTTCAAACTTACACAACGTTATAACCTTAACCCACGTTTGCATTCAACTTTTTTTATAGGTATTACTGCAAAACCCCAAACTTCTCTCTTAACGCCTTTAGATACGGATTGTCGGGTCCGAAATCGGTTTCCATATCCATCTCGAGATTTGTTAACAGCTTTTTTGCTTCCTCAACATTTCCGCTTCGCCCAACGTTCTCGGCGATAGATTCTCTTGTACGTACCGTCTGTATGCTTCTTCTGCCGTTTCTTAACAAGTTGATCTCTAAAGCCATTTCAAAATAACGATTGGCATCTTCGTATTTGCCGGTTCCGCTGCAGCACAGTCCCATATCAACAAGGGAATATGCACTGTTTGAATTCTTTTCACCGAAAGCCTCATTATATATCATATAGCTCTTATTACACAACGTCAGAGCCTTATCATAGTTTCCCTTTGCAATTTCAAGGCGTTCCAATTCCATTACAAAGTTTCCGTAATCCTTTGGATATTTACTATTTGTGGAATTACAGCCCAGGGCAAGAAGATTCTCATATATTTTTTCTGCTTTTTTATAGTATTCTTCTGCGCTTTCTATATCACCGCGATAAAGCGCACTTCTGCCTACCTTAACCATGCACTGCGCGATATCCGCATCGTTACGCTCCGGGCACGATAAAAAATTGGCGAGCGCAGTTTTATACCATCCTTCTGCAGTCAATTCATCCCCGCCATTGTGGAAAGAACCCGCAAGATACAGTGCGGCGGTTGCGCTTTGGATGGAGGCTTCTCCGAAAGACGCAACAGAAAAGTCATACGCTTTTTTACCCGTATCTGCTGCGCGTTCGAAATCTCCGCAAATCCATGCTATATTCTGAAAATCGACATAGACGTCCCATAGCTCAAGAATCGGCATCGGGCTCTTTTTCAAAAAGGCAACTACAAGGGGATAAAGCCTGTTTCGTTCTTCGATTGTAAAAAACCAGCAGCCTTTTGTTTTCGCATGCAACCCGCGAACGTACTGTTCGCAGATCAGCGGGGTTGGAGCAAGCTGAGAAAAAGCGACGTCTCTGATTACCGGATGCATAGCCAGCGTATCGGATTCATCGTCAAAACTCAGCCAACTATCTGACAGCAGTTTATTGATCGTGTCAAAATCCTCAAGCTGAAGGATGTCGCTGAATAAGGAAATATCGATACCGCCGGTTGGAACATAGCACATACAACGAAGTATATACTTTTCTTCCTCTGACAGATCTGCGGTACTAAAAAGAGATGAGATCATATCAAAAGCACTCTTTCTTTCACTTCCGGAACCGCCGCTTATTTTCTCTTTCAGATGCGTGTTCAAACCGCTTCCCTCTATTCTTTCAAGCATCTGGCGAGGTTTGAGAAAGCTTGCTCTCATTTGCTTTGCTATCAGCTCAACAGTTATGGTATGATAATTAACCAGTTCGAGGATTTTGTCAAGGTCGTCCTGCATATCCGGCGGAACAGAGCGGCCGTAATGCGTCATAAAGATGCTGCGGACTTTATCCGAGTCTCGGATTTTATCTATTCTGAGCATTCTGTAATCACCGAATTCAAATCTTGTTGTAAACACAAAACGCGCAGGTACATTCAAAAGATCGACTAACAGAGGATCGTCCGGGACGTCAAAATTATCAATGACGATCAGAGTCTTCTCATCAGCAAGTATTCTCAATGTTTCAAGTTTTCTCTTTACCCACGCTTCTTGTGTTTCACCCTCGGTGCGGACCAAATTGTTGATTTCAATTTCATTTCCACACAAAAGGTCGAGTAAATTCGAAGCATACTGCGCGAATACGATCGTGTGATACTGATCACGATAGATTTTTGCATAGTTCTTTACGATTTCGGTTTTTCCGATACCACCCATTCCGCACAAAAACAGCGCCCTGCTTTCGGTTAATGCGTCGTACATTTCTTTGATCTCGCGTTCACGCCCAACAAACAATCCGTGCGGTATTGTCATTTTATCAACGATCTTCATCTGTCGGGCATTTAAATATACTACATCTTCAAAAGAAAGGTTGCGGATTCTTTCTGCCAGTTCATCTACACGCTCCTCGATTGGTGGATCGACGGCATTCAGCCAATGGCACGGTCCTAAATGATACTGGAGCCTGTCGCTTAAAGCGTCATTATCAATTTTGAAAGGAACAAGATATGGGCATATTTTTGTCGCTTCCGTAACCTCTTTCAAAACCTCCGGGGATGGAATGGAATTTTTGCTGAGAATAACAACAAAAACCTCACTATCCCGCAATCCAAGCATAATAGACTGTGCCCAATCAGACGTAGTAATATTTCTGGGCGCGATCCAACACGGAATCCCTTTGGCTTCAAGTCTACTGCAAATCAAATTCGCAAGCGCCTTGTCTTCAGAACTATGACTAATAAAAACCAATCCGTCCATGATTTCCTCCACAATGATAACGAAACAGATTATCAGTATTATAACAAAATCAAACCAATAAAACAACGATAATATTTTTTTAATAATTCTCCTAATTTCGACATGCTGATTTATTGCACTATAAAAAATGCAGCCGAACCTTCGGTTCAACTGCATTTTTTGGTGCAGCGAAATCGGTTAAATCCGAACCGTTTATTATGTTTTCAATTTCTTCAAAGGCGATTGTTTTTGAACCGTCCTTGTAATTGAACGTGATTACCATATGATCGTCGAACAGATAAATCGAATTGATAAAGCTGTCGATCAGTCTGCGACGGTGTTCAAGCTTTTTGACGTCCATCTTCCGCAACCGATAGAACCAAAATAGTATCTGATCTCTTGACAACGTCGGCTGTTTGATTTCTTCCTTTGCAATCTGTACGGAAATCTCACTTTTCAGTTGCTCTAATTCTTCAAGTCGCTGCTTGGTAGATTCGGTAATGATACCCTGTTGGATCGCGTTCAGGAAGTTGTTGATCGACCGCTCTGTTTCCGCATATTGTTGATGTAGGATCGGCAATGTTGTGTTTATGCCCTGTCTTTCCAGTGCCATGTCTGCAAGCCGTTCGATCAGTTCATCGTCAAGAATAATTCTTTGAATCTGGTCAATAACGATGTTTTCGATCCACTCTTTTTTGACCGATTTTTTATCGCAGCCCTTTTTGTGTTTTGCGCTGACGCATTTATAATACCGATGCACCTGCCCCGATCTTCCGGTGCCGCTCTCACCGACCATAAAACACTTGCATTTTCCGCAATACAGTTTTGTTGTCAGCAGGTACTCATCCTCGGCCTTATGCTTCGCCGGGGCTTTTTTATTTGCCGCCATGCGCTCCTGCACGCGGTTGAATAATTCTTCCGGCACGATTGCGGGAATACCGCCAGGGACAACGATATCGCGGTACCGATATTCGCCGATATACTTCCGGTTATGCAGCATACTCGTAATATTATCAGTATCAAGTTTACCGTTCCGCGTGGTTCGGATGCCTGCAAGATTGAACTTATCCGCAAGCTGCTGCATCGTAGTACCGCTTGCGTAAAGATTAAACGCTTCTAATACAGCCGGGGCGGTTATGGGATCAATCTGAAAATGTTTTTCCTTGTCAATCACATATCCGATTGGTAAAGTACCGCCGTTATATTGACACTTCAAAGCATTTTCCGTCAGACCGCGCACAACTTTTTCTGACAGTTCAGCCGAATAATACTCTGCCATACCTTCCAGCAACGACTCCAAAAGAATACCTTCTGCGCCTTCGGAAATCGTTTCTGTTGCAGAAACAACCTTCACACCGTTCTTTCGAAGGACACTTTTATAGTGTGCGGAATCATAGCGGTTGCGGGCAAAGCGGTCTAACTTCCAAACGATGATGACGTCAAAACCTTTCTTTGCGCTGTCCTTGATCATCTTCTGAAAGCTGGGACGGTTATCCGTTTTTGCGGAAAGAGCTCGGTCAATGTAAGTGTCAACAATGTGAATATCGTTCCGTTTTGCAAACGCTTTGCATTCCCGAAGCTGACCTTCGATGGATTCCTCTTTCTGTTTTTCTGAAGAATACCTTGCGTAAATAACGCCGTTCATTTGTTCACCTCACAGTCGTTCTTGCAAGGAAAGTATATCATATTCC
>CAMVBR010000112.1 GCA_947165755.1 uncultured Clostridia bacterium | reverse complement strand
GTTCATTTTTCTTCCGTTTCCTTGGGGCGCTTCCGTTTCGTGAACCGCGCCCGAATGCGGTCCTGATACCGGGCGTTCAGTACGCCGCCGAGCAAAAACAGGATCACGCAGGTATACAGCCACACCATCGATACCGCGATGCTTGCGAGATTGCCGTAAAAGGACGTATACACGTTGCGGCGCGTCTGGTACAGGGTATAGAAGGCAGTGAAGAGCAGGATGCCGGTTTGTGCTGCCAGCGCCCCGGGGAGCTGCAGCAGGTAATTCCGACGGCCCGCCGGGAACAGGGTGTAGATCAGCGCGAAAAAGATGACGGAAAATAAGACGCCGAGCGCGCGTCGGCCTGCCACGGCGAAGGATTGCGATACCTTTTCCCCGGGCAGCAGCGACAGAAGGAACGCCTCGGCGGTTTTTCCCTTGGTCATGATGAACAGCACGGCGCTGCTGCCCAGCAGAATTACGCCTGTGTAGAGCAGCGCGTTGGCCGTCACCTTAAAGTAATTGCGATGGTCCGTCTGCCCGTAAACCGTGTCCAGCGAGCGGATCGTGGCGGTCACCACCTTTGAGGAGGACCACATCAGTGTGACCAGCGACGCCGAAAACAGCGCGATGCGCGAGGTATACGCCTGTGAAATGACGTCGGCGGCAAGCGCATCCACCGCGTCCGGGGTAAGCCGGGTCACCGCCTCCACCAGCGCCTCGCTCGGGATGCCGGTGTAGGGAAGCTGCGAGCACAGAAGAATGAAAAACGGTACTGCGGATACGAAAAAGTAGAAGGAAATGCTCGCCGCGTTCGTTGGCAGGCTGCGTTTGCCCATTTCGGCGGCAAAGGTGAACCCCTCGTTGAAGATCTTTATATGCCGAAGCCGCTGCTCCAGCTTCTGCCAAAGCGCTTTCATTCCTGTATTCCGGCAAACGGGTGGGCGCGAAAGCGGTTTCATGGTAAGTGCTCCTTTGTTTTTGTGCGGATCGTAAATTCGATCATAAAGTATAACACCGTTTCGTCGCCGAAAAGATTACAATTTTGTAATATTCGGCGAAAAATGCGATTTGTAACGGTTTTGTAATATTATTTGTGCTATAATGGCGTAAGTTTTGACAGGAGGTTTTATCTGTGACTTACGAAATCAAAGGCGAAAATCTTCCCGTAGTGCTCTGCCGTCTTGAGGCGGGAGAGGAAATGATGTGCGAAGGCGGCTCCATGAGCTGGATGGACGACGAGATCGAAATGCAGACCGAGGGCGGCGGCGTAGGCAAGGTGCTGGGGCGGCTGTTCACCGGTGAAAAGCTGTTTCGCAACAGATACATCGCGCGCCGTCCGGGCGAGATCGCGTTCGCATCCTCGTTCCCCGGCTCCATCCGCGCAGTGCGCGTCACCCCCGATCGCCCCGTGATCGCCCAGAAGGGCGCGTTCCTCGCGTCCTGCGGCAATATCGAGGTCTCCGTGTTCTTCCAGAAGCGGGCCCGCGCGGGCTTCTTCGGCGGCGAGGGCTTTCTGATGCAGAAATACGCGGGCGACGGCATCGTGTTCCTTGAGATCGACGGCTCCGCCGTTGAATACGATATCCCGGCGGGCGACAGAAAGATCGTGGATACGGGCTATCTTGCCGCCATGGACGGCACCTGCACCATCGATACCGTTACCGTGAAGGGCGCCAAGAATATCTTCCTCGGCGGCGAGGGGCTTTTCAACACCGTGATCAACGGCCCCGGCCACGTGATCCTGCAGAGCATGCCGATCCAGAAGACCGCCATGCTGCTCTACGGCTATATGCCGCATCCCTCATCCTCGAACTGAGGAAATAAATAAAGTATGTTCGATTCTGTACATAAACACTGAAACCAAGGAGGAAAAACAACATGAAACGAACAGTAATAATCATGATCGCCCTGCTGGCGATCGCAGCTATGCTTTTGTCCTTTGCCGCCTGCGCGGAGAAGAAGGACGGGGAAACCACCGAGACCCAGGTTGAGACCGAAGCCGATACCACGGCCGAAGGCGAGACCGAAGCCGATACCACGGCCGAAGGCGAGACCGAAGCCGAGGGCAGAGCCCTTGCCGATTTCGCCGGCACCTACGTTTCCGGCCGCTGCACCGTGAAGATCGAGGCTGAAAACGAGACCGACGCGCTTGTGACCGTCACCTGGGGCAACACCGCCGCCGAGACGGATCAGTTCACCATGCACGGCTCCTATAACCCCGACGTGTTCCGCCTGACCTACAGCGACAGCGAGAAGAAGGTCGTTACCTACGGCGAGAACGGCGAGGTCGTTGAGGAAAAAGTGGAATATTCCAACGGCGTTGGCAGATTCCAGTTCAATAACGACGGCACCATGCGCTGGGAAGACGAGCAGGAGGCCGACGCGCTGATCGACGTGGTCTTCGAGAAGGTCGATTGATCTTGATGTGAAAAGCGGGGAGCTCTGCTCCCCGTATTTTTGAAAGGACGATGTTCAATGAATAATATCAAGGTATGGAAAGCGCTCACCGCGGTGCTGCTGTGCGCGCTGATCGTGGTCGGCTGCCTTTACGGCTTCGGCGTGGGCTGGAAAAATAATACGCCCGCCGTGCCGGAGCAGACCGAGGACGCCGCGAGCGAACCCACCAAAGAACCTGCGGACGCCGCCTCCGCTTTGTCGCTTTGGAACGACGACGCCGCCGCCAAAAAAGCCCTTACGGAATACGTTTCCGCCGTCACCGATGAGAACAGCGCCGATTTCATCCCCGTGAAGAACCGCATCGCCGTGTTTGATCTGGACGGCACCCTGTTCTGCGAGACCGACCCCAACTACTTCGATTACTGCCTGCTCAAATACCGCGTGCTCGACGACCCCGATTATAAGGATAAGGCCACGGATTTCGAGAAGGAGGTTGCGAACAAGATCAAGGAGCAGAACGAGACCGGCGCCTCCTTCGAGGGGCTTGAGGTGGATCACGGCATGGCCGTGGCCTCCGCGTTTGCAGGCCTTACCGTGGACGAGTTCAACGCCTACATTCAGGAATTCAAGAAGCAGCCCATGCCCAGCTTTACGGGCATGACCCGCGGCGAGGGCTGGTATAAGCCCATGCTGGAGGTCGTGGATTACCTGCAGGCCAACGATTTCACCGTTTACGTGGTGAGCGGCACCGACCGCTTCATCGTGCGCGGCATTGCCGACAACTCCCCGCTGAACGTGCCCAACGGCCAGATCATCGGCTCCGACGAGACCCTTGTGGCCCCCGATCAGGGCGATACCGACGGTCTGAGCTACGTTTTCGACGATGACGATTCCCTCGTGCTGGGCGGCGAGTTCATCGTGAAGAACCTGAAGATGAACAAGGTCACCGTGATCATGCAGGAGATCGGCGAGCAGCCCGTGCTCTCCTTCGGCAACTCCACCGGCGACGCCAGCATGGCCGAATACGTCACCAGCGGCAACCCCTATAAGAGCCTTGCGTTCATGCTGTGCTGCGACGATACCGTGCGCGAGAACGGCAACGAGGAGAAGGCCCGGAAGATGTACGACCTGTGCGACGAGTTCGATTGGGTGCCCGTTTCGATGAAGAACGACTGGACCACCATCTACGGCGACGGCGTTACCAAAAATGCAGATTAAATGATATTTTTTTGCTGCGCAAAAACATGATATCCGCTGCGCGGATGATATGTTTGCCTTCGCAAACGTGATATGCTGCGTTTAACGCAGCATTAAGGAAAACGCTGCGCGTTTTGATTATAGAGTAATATAATGCCAACCGCAGGTTCCGCAATATTTCGCACAAGCGAAATATATCATGTTTTACGAAGGCAAAACATATCATGTGCCATCGGCACATATCATGCTGCTTTGCAGCATATCATTCAAAAAGCTCTGCCCGGAAGGACAGAGCTTTTTGCTTTATAAGTATCGTCCGGTCACGCTCTGTTCGTTTTCTTTGATCTCCTCCGGCGTGCCCGCGGCAACGATCTTTCCGCCGTCCCTGCCGCCGCCGGGGCCCATATCCACAATGTAATCGGCGCTGCCGATCAGGTCCAGGTCGTGCTCGATCACGATCACGGTGGCGCCACGCTCGATCAGCCGCTGGAATACGTCGGTCAGCGTTTTTACGTCCAGCGGGTGCAGGCCGATGGTGGGTTCGTCGAATACGAATACCGTATCCGCCTGCCCGCGGCCCATTTCGCCGGCAAGCTTCAGCCGCTGCGCCTCGCCGCCCGAAAGCCCGGGGGTCTGCTCGCCCAGCGTGAGGTACCCCAGCCCAAGGTCGTGCAGCACCTGCAGGCGCGCGCATACGGTTTTCAGGTCCTTGCAAGTTTCCAGCGCCTCGTCCACGCTTTTGGCCATCAGCGCGGGCAGCGAAACGCCGCCGCGTTTTATTTCGTAGGCCTCTTTGCCGTAGCGGGAGCCGCCGCAGTCGGGGCAGGGCACGTCCACGTCGGGCAAAAACTGCACGTCAAGGCTGATCTGCCCCGTGCCGTCGCAGGTGGGGCAGCGCAAAAGGCCCGTGTTGTAGGAAAAATCGCTCGCCCTGCGGCCCCGGGCTTTCGCGTCCGGGGTTTTGGCGTAGAGCTTTCTGAGCTCGTCGTGCACGTTGGCGTAGGTGGCCACCGTGGAGCGCACGTTGATGCCGATGGGGGTGGCGTCGATCAGCTTCACCTGCCCGATGCCCTCGGCGCAAACGCTCTTTACGTGGGGCGGCAGGGGCGCGTTTTTCATCTGTGCCGCCAGCCCCGGGATCAGGCTTTCGAGGATCATCGTGGTTTTGCCGGAGCCCGAAACGCCGGTCACCACGCTCAGCCTGCCCTTGGGAAACGAAACGCGGAGGGGCTGCACCGTGTGGATCGCGCCGGTTTCCATGGTGATGCGCCCGAGGGCGAACAGGTCCTCTTTTTTGGTTCGCGGACGCAGCGAAACGCGGCTGCCGGGCCTGAGAAACGGCCCGATCATGGAGGCGGGGTTTTCCGCGAGCGCCTCGGGCGCGCCCTCGGCGATCACCCTGCCGCCGCCCGCGCCCGCCGCCGGGCCCAGCTCTATGAGGTGATCCGCGTGGGCGAGCACCTGCACGTCGTGGTCCACCAGCACCACGGTGTTGCCGTCCGCCACCAGATCGTCCATCACGCCCGTGAGGCCCTCCAAGTTGCAGGGGTGCAGCCCGATGGAGGGCTCGTCCAGCACGTAGAGCACTCCGGTGGTCCGGTTGCGCACGGCGCGGGCAAGCTGCGTGCGCTGCCGCTCGCCGGTGGAAAGGGTGGCCGCGGCGCGGTCGAGGGAGAGGTAGGAAAGCCCTAAATCCACCAGCCGCCGGGCGGTGTGGCGGAAGGCGTCGCATATACTTCCGGCCATGGGGCGCATCGGCTCCGGCAGCGAGGCCGGCACGCCGTTCACCCAGTCGATCAGCTCCGCCAGCGTCAGCGTGCAAACGTGATCCAGCCCCACGCCCCGCAGCCGCAAAGCCCGGGCGCGTTCGTTCAGGCGGGTGCCGCCGCAGTCGGGGCATACGTCCTCCTTCAGAAAGCGCTCCACCCGCTTCATGCCCTTTTCGTCCTTTACTTTATTCAGGGCGTTCAGCACCGTGGCGGTGGCGCTGTAATAGGTAAAATCCATTTCGCCCGCGCTCACGCTTTCGGCGCTCTTCGGGCGGTAGAAAATGTGCTTTTTCACCATGGGGCCGTCGTAAACGATCTCCTTTTCCGCGTCCGTCAGGTCCCGGAAGGGCACGTTTGTGCGCACGCCCATGGCGCGGCAAACGTCGGTCATCAGCGACCACATCAGGCTGTTCCACGGGGCCACGGCGCCCTCGTCCACGGAAAGGCTCTCATCGGGCACCAGCGTGGCCCTGTCCACGGTGCGCACCGTGCCGGTTCCGCCGCAGCGTTTGCAGGCGCCGCCGCTGTTGAAGGCCAGCTCCTCCGCGCCTATCGTGGCTACCCGTTCGCCGCATACGGGGCAGAAGATCTCCTTTTCCGCCGCGTGGTCCATGGTGGGAGGCACGTCGTGCCCGTTGGGGCATTTGTATACCGAAAGGCGAGAAAACATCAGCCGCACGGAATTGAGCAGCTCCGTCATGGTGCCGAAGGTGCTGCGTATGCCGGGCACCCCGGGTCGCTGCCGCAGCGCGAGGGCGGCGGGCACGTAGCGCACCTCGTCCACCTGCGCCTTTTCGGCCTGCGTCATGCGCCGCCGCGTGTAGGTGGAAAGGGATTCCAGATACCGCCGCGAGCCCTCGGCGTAGAGCACGCCCAGCGCCAGCGAGGATTTGCCGGAGCCCGATACGCCCGCAATGCCCACGATGCCGTGCAGCGGGATATCCACGTCCAGATTTTTCAGGTTGTGTACCCGCGCGCCGCGGACCTCGATCTGCGCGGGGATGGGTATTTGCTTTTTCATTTTTGTTTTTGCTTCTCCGAAATCTGTTTATTTTTTACCGCAGGGTTCAGCCTCTTTCGCGCAGCAGGCCGCTTTTGTCTACGGTTTCGTACCACTGCCGCGCCATGATCTCGTGCCCCAGGGCGGTGGGGTGAACCCCGTCCCAGATCACGCTGCCCGGCGGGCAGGTATCCACAAAGGGCGCCAGCGCGCTGCGGAAGGGCACGTATACTGCCCCGAAGCGCTCGGCGGCGGCTTTTGCTTTTTCGGCGCAGGCGGCCATGCTCTCCAGCGCGGGGGCTGCGTCGGCCTCGCTCTGCCCCGGGGCGGGGAAGGCAAAGGGCTCGCAAAGGATGAGCTTTATTTCGGGCAGCGCCGCCTTCGTGCGGGCCAATAGGCCGTTGAGCGTCTGCGCGTAGTTCTCCACCTTGCCTTCCCCCGGAATATAGCAGTCGTTCACGCCGATGAGCAGGCTCAGTACCGTGGGGCGCAGGGCCAGCGTATCCGCATCCCAGCGGGCGGCCAGCTTTGCCGTGCCGTCGCCCGATACGCCCCGGTTGCAGATCTCGGGCATGTGGGCGCGGTTATCGAACAGCAGCCGCCCCGCCAGCAGGGTCTGGTAGCCGTGGCCGAGCACGTGGTTTTTATCCCATTGCTTTTCGCCCCGGCCCCCGTGGGTGATCGAATCCCCCTGAAACAGCAGCCGGTCGGATTCGTATAAGTAAATCATGCGCATCATCCTTTCGGGTTTATTATACCGACGGAGAGGGCGGGTGTAAAGATTTTTATTCAAATTTCAG
>CAMVBR010000111.1 GCA_947165755.1 uncultured Clostridia bacterium | reverse complement strand
CCGCTGGAGGGTACGAATACCTGCATGATGGATCTGCTGCTGGACGAGGCCGACCCGGACCTGTTCCGCTTTATTCCCGACGTGGGCTGGATCCACTACGCGGGGCTTGACCCCGCCGACGTGCTGCGCAGGATGGCCGGCCGCGTGAAGGTGATCCACTTCAAGGATTACGTGATCGACAACGGCGGCAGCCGCCGGTTCGTTTCGCTCGGCAAGGGTGTGGTGAACCTGCGCGAATGCTACGAAGCCGCCTGCGAGCTGGGCATCCCCTACATCGCCTACGAGCAGGACGACAACTGGGTAAACGGCGACGCCTTCGAGGCTACCGAGGAATCGTGGGCGTTCATGCAGAGCCTGCTGCGCTGAAACCGTTCTTTTATATGCCCCGCCCTTGGGCGGGGTTTTTATTTTGATATTCATCAAATTAGTTGTTGACATCTTCTGTGTTGTGTGATAATATTGATTCGACGGTCATAAAATCAAATTCAAAAAATCAGGAGGAACAACGATGGAAGCATTTATGAAATATCTCGAAGAAAAAACGGATGCATGCAAGGCGGAGATCGCCGCGCTGCAGGCGGAGGGCCGCATGGACGACGCTGCTTTTGCCAAAGTGCGCGCAAATATTTACGATATATGCAGGACCGTGACCGACGTGCACGTAAACCGCACGAAAGCGGGAAAACCCGCCGTACAGGCGCAACTGGACAGATTCGAGGCAGTCTGGAGCGAAGCGCTGGCACAGGCAAAAATCCACGGAGACGCGAAAGCCGCCGCGGTAGAGGAAATAAAGCTGCAAACGCTGCGTGAAATAAATGTGCGGTTCGCGGAGGCGGCGCAATGACGAGAGAAGACGTATTGAAGCTGTTCAAATGCCTTTCGGACGCATCGCGCCTTCGCATCGTGCAGGCGCTCACGCAGGGCGAAATGTATACGGAGCTGCTGGCCGAACGCCTGGAGCTGACCCCCTCCACGGTATCGTTTCACATGAAAAAGCTCGAAGAAACAGGGCTTGTGACCTCGCGCAAAGAGCAGTATTACACGGTTTACACGCTGAACGCCGCGCTGCTGGATACCACGCTTGCCAGGCTGACCGCCTGCGAGCCCGCATTTGCGGACGCCCAGCAGCAGCGGGAGGACACCTACCGACAGAAGGTGATCGATACTTTTTTTAAGTACGGCAAACTGACCGCCATACCCGTGCAGCGAAAAAAGAAGCTGATCTGCTACGAAAAGATCGCCGGGCTGTTCGAGATCGGCAGGGTATATTCCGAAAAGGAGCTGAGCGAAACGATCGCCGCCGTGCACGAGGATTACTGTACTATTCGCCGGGATATGATCTCGGAAGGGATCCTGACCCGCAGCGGCACACAATACGTGCGGGTGAAGTGACTCGAAAAAAAATAACGGCCCTGCGGCCGTTATTTTTTAGCATGCTAATTTTGTATTTTCCTGAGAATCAACCAACGGAAGAGTCGGCAGCCGGAGCCGTAGTGGTCTCGGTATCTTTGATCTCAAGACCGAACGCTTTGAGAATACTCTTGAGCGCTTCAAAGAAAGCCTTTATTATACTAAGGATATCATTGGGATTCATAATTGCACCTCCTCATATAAAAATACACATTAATGCAATATCATAATAGCATACCGTTTTTTAAATTACAATACGAAACCGTAAGATTTTGAAAAGTTTATAAATACACAACAATTTCGTAAAATTTTGCTTTTAACCCCCATATTTTGTTGACAAGCCGGTGTATAATAGTATCATTATTTCACGAAACAGGTACATTTATGAAACAACTTACCGCAAATTATCATACGCACACCTACCGCTGCCATCACGCCTGCGGGGCGGACCGGGACTACGTGGAAAACGCGATCGGGGCAGGCATCACCACCCTCGGCTTTTCGGACCACTCCCCCATGATCTTCAATACGGACTACTATTCGGGCTTTCGCATGACGCTCGAGAGCGTGCCCGGGTATTTTGAAAGCCTGCTTTCGCTGCGGGAGGAATACAAAAACAATATCAGAATATATATCGGCGTGGAGGTGGAATACTACCCCGCGCTGTTCGACGGCTATTTGGCGTATATGGCGCAGTTCCCATTGGATTACATGATCCTCGGGCAGCATTTCGTGCGCGACGAGCAGACGGGCATCCCCTCGTTCAGGCGCACCGAGGACCCGGACGCGCTGCGGCAGTATTACGATAACGTGCTTGCCGCCGCGAAGACCGGCAAATTTTTGTATATCGCCCACCCGGACGTGTTCCACTACGCGGGCGACGAGAAAGCCTACAACGAGCTGACGGCGGACTTTTTGACGCAGCTCAAGCCCCTCGGCATTCCGCTGGAGCTCAACCGCCTCGGCTTTGCGGACGGCCGCCATTACCCCCGCCGCGCCTTTTGGGAGCTTTGCGGCCAAATGGATATTCCCGCCGTGATCGGGCTGGACGCCCACGACCCCGCCGTATTTCGGGATGAGGAGAGCGTGGCCCGGCTGATCGCCTTCGGCAGAGACTGCGGAGTAAGAATTCTTCCGGAATTGGAATTGCCGGACGGATACACGGAATGATATGTTTTTGCAACGCAAAAACATGATATCCGCCTTGCGGATGATATGTTTGCCTTCGCAAACATGATATGCCGCGTTAACACGCAGCATTGCGGAAAACGCTGCGCGTTTTGATTTTAGAATATATAATGCCAACCGCAGGTTCCGCAATGTTTCGCGCAAGCGAAACATATCATGTTTTGCTTAGGCAAAACATATCATGTGCCAACGGCACATATCACGTTGCGCAGCAACATATCATTGAAAAAGAGCGGGCTGCGGCCCGCTCTGTTCATTTTCAGAATTCAAAATTGCTCCGCTCGCAGGAATAGATCCACTGCACCCAATCGCCGTCGGAGAGCTCGTAGCCGGAGCAGCCCTTATCGGGGAATTTGCCGTTCACGAGGTATACCCAGCCGCTTTCGGGCCCGCAGGAAAACTCGTAGAGATACCCGATGCCCTGCACGTACACGCTGCCGAAGGCGTTGCGGTCCGCGCCCTGATATTCCATTTGAATGGCGTTGTGCCGCGCGGTGCGCTTTAATAGGTCGAAGGCGGTATCGCCGGGGCGCAGCACGTATTCGGTGCGGGGCAGAATGACGCCGCCGGGCGGGATCTCATCCAGCAGGGCTTTATCGAGCCGGTCTAAGTGGTTCAGCACGTCCGAGCAATCGATGGAGATGAACACCGTTTCGCTTTCGGGCGTGATATCGTCGATATGGACGAGGTAGTATTCCTCCACGCTCTGGAAGTTGCTGCCGCCGATGAGCACCGCCAGCGCGAGGATGACGGCAAATATGATGAGGATATCCTTTTTCATGCGTCCTTCCTCCCTTTGCGGCGTTTGGCGCGAACGGCCAGCGCCACGGCGCCGAGGATGACCGCCAGCGCCAGCGCCGCGGCGATCACGGTTTTACGGTTCGTTTGCTCCGCGAAGAAATCCCCCAGCCGCTGCCGGAGGGTATCGGCGGCCTGTTCCGCAGCCGAGGGGGGCGCGGGAAGCACATCCCAGCCCGCGTCGGAGAGCGGCTTGCCGGAGAAATCGAAAATGCGGCCTTTTCCGGTAAGCAGGTTATAGTAGGCGGCCAGCGCGTAGAGGGCCTGCTGGCAGCTCATATCGTTGGGCTCCATGGGCACGGCGGAGGGGTTCTCAGGGTCCGAAATAAAGGCGTGGGTAAAGCTGCCGTCCGGCAGGCGGTAAGAGAGGAGGGCGTCCACCGGGGTGCGCCCGTTTTTCGTAAAGCGGGGGTCTTTTTCGGGATCGACGCCGTTTTCGCACAGCGCCGCCACCACAACGGCGCAGCTTTCGCAGTTGGCAAAGCCGCCGTTTTCATAGCCGCCCTCGGCGTTCTGCAAGGAAGCGAGGCACTCGATCGCCCGGTCGGCGGCCGCCTTCGCCGCCCCGTTTTTAGCCGCCATGGGGGCGAGGGCGATCAGCGCCATGGCCGTAAGGTCCGCGTCCGCCGCTTCCCCCGCAGCGGCCCAGCCGCCGTTTGCGAGCTGCCGCTCTTCCAGCGCCGCGAACAGGGTCTCTTCGGTATTCACGGCGTTTGCGGGCGTTTCGCAGGGGCAGGCGTGCAGGGCGATGAGCGCCCAGATATAGCCGTTGAGGCCCTGCCGCCCCACGTTTTCGCGGAAAAAGACGCCGTCCGCCAGCAGATCCACGGGCGCGCCGTCCGGGCCCATACAGAAGCGGGTGGGGTCCGCCCCGCAGGAGAGGGCCGCAAGGATCACGCGGTGCCACTCGGTGGCCTTATTGGGGCTGAGCGCCCCTTCCGCCTGATAGCGGACGCGCACGTTTTCGCGCAGCGCGGCAAGATAGGCCGCGTAATCGTCCGCCATGCCAAGCGCGGCCATGCCGAAGGGATACCAATCCCCGGCGGTGGAGCCGGCGGCGTTCAGGAAATCCCCGGCGAAGAGGTTTTCACCCACGGTACCGTCCGGGGCGGTTTTTTTATAGGCCACGATCTCTTCGGCAGCGCGCAGGACCGCCTCCGGGGCGGCGGCCGCCGCGCAGGGGACGGATAACGTACACAAAATGAGAAACGCAAGCAGAAGAGAGACCGTTTTTTTCACGTTTGTTTACCTCGTTTGCGACAGGGGACGAAACAGAGCCGCCAGCCGCGTAAAGAAGGCGCGCACGGCCGAAATGAGACGGCTGAGAAAGGCGGAAAACGACGGCCCGAGATCGGGCGTAAGATCGTAAAGGGCGTTTTGCCCCTGCTGCTGCCGCCAAAGGGAGACCAGCGCGTAGGCGGCCTGATCGGTGGCAAGATAGTTGTAGCCGCCCGCCTCGGCGGCGTCGTTCTCGGGATCGCGGGTATAGGCGTGGGTAAAGCTGCCGTCCGCAAGGCGGTAGCGCAGAAGGCCGTCCACCACGGTTTTGCCGTTTTTGATGAAACGGGCGTCTTTATAAGGGTCTATGCCCAGCGCCGTGAGCGCTGTGAGCACCTGCGCGGTGCTCTCGCAGTTCATGAGGCCGTAGGTGGCGTAATCGCCGCTGCCGCTCTGCCGCGCGGAGAGCAGCGCAAGGGCCCGATCCACGGCCGCCGTTACAGCCTGATCGCCCGCGCGGTAATAGGGGCCCAGCGCCGAAAGGGTCATGGCGGTCACGTCCACGTCCGCGCCGCCGCCCAGCATGGAGGTCAGGCTCCAGCCGCCGTCGGCCATCTGCAGCGAAAGGATGCGCTCCACGTACTCCTGCGGGGTGTGGGAGGCGTTTTCGGGCGTTTTCAGCGCCAACGCGCTCATCGAAAGCAGGGCGTAATCCAGCGTGATGATGCTCTGGCGCTTTAAGGGCGTGGGGTTATTGAGGGTGGCCGCGGCGATGATCTCGCGGCAATCGCCGCCCAGCGCGGTGAGCACCAGCCCCATGCGGAAATACTCGGTGAGCTTTGTGCCGGAGGCAATCCCCGCGGCGTTATAAAATTCGGCCAGCTTTTCTTCCAGCGCGGCGCGGTAGGCGGCGTAATCACCGCCGTAATAATACACGGTTTTGCCGGCCGCGTCAACCGTGGAATACCGCGCCAAGGCGAAGGCGGCCCAGTCCCCGGTGCCGGTGCCCGCGTTCAGGCGAAGGAAATCCGCATCCGCAAGCAGGTCGTTCCCCTTTGCGGCGTGCGCCGCACGGCCCGCAAACGTGCCGGTAATATACCCCGTGAGATCGGTTTCGGCCTGCGCCGCGGGCAAAAACGTAAAAAGAAGCAGAACTGCGCCTAAAAAGACGCAGCCTGCTTTTCGGATCCGTTTATGAAAAATACGGGTATTCATTATTTGACCAGATTGCGGAAGAACGCAACGATCTTCTGCCACAGGCTCGCAAAGAAACCGGTGAAGCGGGCGAAGAAATCGCGGATCTGATCCAGCGCGGTCTTGCCGCCCTCGTCGGCGGGCTCGGCGGGCTTTTCGGGCTTCACCACGGTGATCGTGAGCTCGGTCTCATCGGCCGTGTAGGGCTCGTAGGTGGTGTTATCGTAGGCGGTGAAAACGCTCTTGAGGGTGATCACGGTGCCGTTTTCCACGGGGATGGCGCGCATATATCTGTAGCTCGTATCGCCCGCGGTGCAGGTAACGGCGGCGCCGTAGTTTTCCATTTCGTAGCCGATCCGCACAACGTCAACGTCCTCGGCCACGGTCAGGGTGTATGCCGTTACGTCCTTGCTGAAGGCGGGGGACAGCGCGCCGACGCTCGGGTCAAGAGAGGTGAACTGCGCGGAGGGATGGGAATAATCGTTGCCGATATCCGCGCCCATGGTGCAGGTGTAAAGGATCTCGATCACGTCTTCGTCTTCCGCTTTCGTATTGGATAAGCCGCTGCCGAAGCAGTTGTTTACCTTCACCATCCAGCCGCTCATATATTTTGACCAGTCGTCGTCCGGGGTGATGGAGCATTCGCCGAAATCGGCTACGGCCTCACCGTCCTTAGTGAAGGAAATGCTCTTCAGATAGAAGCCGCCGTAGAGCTCGGCCGTGCCGGTGGCGGTGTAGGCGATATTTTTCGTTTCAAGCAGACGCACCACAACCTGGGCTGCGGATTCGCCCTCGTAAACGGGTACCTTCGTGGGGGCCACGATCTCGCCGAAGGGCTCGGCGTATTCGATCTCGTCCTCGTCCAGACCGAACATATCCATCAGGGCTTCTCTGTCGCCGTTGTCGGTGATGCTCACGGTGGCGTAGCCGATGGGGGCTTCGTCCGCCAAGGCGATGAGGGGCAGGCAGCCGCATACCAGCAGCGCCGCAAGAACAATGCTTATCAGTTTTTTCATTTTGCATTCTCCTTATGCTTTTTCATTATTATAACTACGGCAAGCGCGGTTACCGGTACCGCCGCCGCTGCCGGAATTATCCAATATAAATACGTGCGCTTCGTTTCCGCTGATGGCGCGACGGTCTCCGTTTGCGCCGTCGTGCTCTCGGATGTATCGTGCGCGGTGGTCTCTTCGGAAACGGTTTCAGCCGCCGTTTCGATGGGTTCTTCGGCGGTCGTTTCCGCCGCGGCGGGCTCCGTTGTGGTTGGAGCTGCCGTAGTGGGTTCCGTTGCGGCGGGTTCCGTTGTGACCGGCGCCGCCGTGGTTGGCTCCGCCGTAGTGGGTTCC
>CAMVBR010000110.1 GCA_947165755.1 uncultured Clostridia bacterium | reverse complement strand
TCGCCCTTTCAGAACGTGCGGCAGGTGGGCGAGGACATCTGCATGGGCGATATGATCGCCCCCACGGGCACGGTGATATCCCCCGCGCTGATCGGGGCTTTTCTGGCCGGGGGCATAACGGAGATCCCCGTGAAGAAAAAGCCGACCTTCGGCGTCATCCCCACCGGGGACGAGATCGTAAAGCCCACCGGCGCGCCGAAAAAGGGCGAGATCATCGAATTCAATTCCGCCATTTTCTCCGCCATGCTCGCCGGGTGGGGCGCGGCGGCGAAGGTATACGATATCGTAAAGGATAAAAAGGAACTGCTGCGCGCCGCCGCCGAAACGGCGCTCGCCGAATGCGACGCGGTACTGATTTTGGCAGGGTCCTCCGCCGGGCGGGACGACTACACGAGCGAGATCGTTTCTTCCCTCGGCACGCTGCTGATCCACGGGGTGGGCGTAAAGCCCGGCAAGCCCGCGGCGCTCGGCATGGCGGGCAATAAACCCATCGTGGGGCTGCCGGGGTACCCGGTGAGCGCCATCGTGATCATGGAGCAGTTCGTAAAGGGACTGACCGATCTATACTACAAACGCGAACGCGCGAGGGAGGAGACGGTGACCGCCGTATTGGGCCGCAGGGTGGTTTCCTCGCTGAAATATAAGGAATTCGTGCGGGTAACGCTGGGCAGCGTGAACGGCGCCCCGGCCGCCACGCCCCTGCCCGGGGGCGCGGGCGTGATCACCAGCTTTACCAAGGCGGACGGCATTCTGGAGATCCCGCAGAACAGCGAAGGGCTGGAGGCCGGGAGCAAGGTGACCGTGCGGCTGCTGCGCCCGAGGCAGGAGATCGAAACCGCCCTGATCGTGACCGGCAGCCACGACCCGCTCATCGACGAAGTGTCCGATATCCTGCGGCAAAAGGGGTACGGCTTTCGCGTGAGCTCCTCGCACGTGGGCAGCATGGGCGCGGTGAGCGCGGTGAAGGCGGGGCTGGCCCACATGGGCGCGGTGCACCTGCTGGACGAGGCCACGGGCAAGTATAACGAGGCCATGATGCGCGCCCACTTCCCGCACGGCGGCGCGGCGCTGGTAAAGGGCGTGGGCCGCGTGCAGGGCTATATGGTGCCGCAGGGCAACCCGCTGCATATTGAGACGGTCGAGGATCTGCGGCGGGTGAGGTTCGTCAACCGCCAGCGGGGCGCGGGCACCCGGGTGCTGCTGGACGTGCTGCTCAGGCGGGCGGGCGTTTCCCCCGCCGAGATCGACGGCTACCGCAACGAAAAATTCACCCACACGGCGGTGGCGGCCTCGGTGGCCGCGGGCAACGCGGACGTGGGGCTGGGCATTTATTCCGCCGCGAAAATGTACGGGCTCGATTTTATACCGCTGTGGAACGAGGAATACGATTTTCTCGTAAACGAGAGCTGTATGGATCACCCCGCCGTGCAGGCCTTCTTTGAGGTACTGCGCTCCGACGCGCTGAAAAACCGGCTGCTGGAAATGGGCGGCTATGCGGTGGAGCACTAATTCATTTTTTGAAAGGTATTGGAGCCATGGAATTGACCCATCTTGACGCGCAGGGGCAGGCCAATATGGTGGACGTGGGCGCGAAAGCGGAAACCCGCCGCACCGCCGAAGCCGCCGCCACCCTGACCATGCAAAAAGAAACGCTGCAAAAAATAAAAGAGGCTTCCCTCAAAAAGGGGGACGCCCTTGCCGCCGCGCGCATTGCGGGTATTATGGCGGCCAAGCGCACCTTTGAGCTGATCCCCCTGTGCCACAATATCCCCATTGAGCGGGCGGAAATAAGCTTTAGCGATAACGGCGAAAACGAGCTGTATATCAAAGCGTCGCTCGCGTGCAGCTACAAGACCGGCATTGAAATGGAGGCCCTCACCGCCGTGAGCGTGGCCGCGCTCACCGTGTACGATATGTGCAAGGCCATCGACCGGGGCATGGTGATCGGCGAAATACGGCTCGTATCGAAAACGGGCGGAAAGACGGATTACCATCATGCGTGACGCATTCGGCAGAGAAATCAACTACCTGCGCGTATCCGTTACCGAGCGCTGCAACCTGAACTGCGTTTACTGCGGCAAGGAGGAATGCGCCAAGCGGGATTCCGAGCTCACGCCCGGGCAAATAGAAAAAATCGTGCGCGCGGCGGCAGCCTGCGGCGTTACCAAGGTGCGCCTCACCGGCGGCGAACCGCTGGTGAGAGACGATATCTGCGAGATCGCGCGGCGCATCCGGGGCATTCCGGGCATAAAAACGCTCTCTCTCACCACCAACGGCGTATATCTGCAAAAATATGCGGCGGCGCTGAAGGCGGCGGGGCTGGACAGCGTAAACGTCAGCCTCGATTCCGCGGACGGCAGCACCTACCGGCACCTCACCGGCGCGGACGTGCTGCATAAGGTACTTGACGGCATCGACGCGGCGCGGGCGGCAGGGCTGAGCCCCATCAAGCTCAACGCCGTATTGATGAAGGGCGTAAACGACGACGGCGCGGGGGCGCTCATCGACCTTGCCCGCACGACGCCGCTGGACGTGCGCTTTATTGAGCTGATGCCTTTTTCGGACCCCGGGGAGGACGCCCGCCTGCGCGTGACCGGGGATGCGCTTTTGCGGCAATTCCCCTTTTTAACGCCCACAGGGCAAACCGAGGGCACCGCGGTTTATTACACAGCCCCGGGCTTTTCGGGCCGCGTGGGGCTCATCAGCCCCGTTTCCAAAAAATTCTGCGCCGCCTGCAACCGGATACGGCTGCTCTCAAACGGCAAAATAAAACCCTGTATCGGCTATGATACGGCATACGACGTTATGCCCTATCTGGATAACGGGGAGCGGCTGGCGGAGGCAATTGCAGCCATCATTCTGAAAAAGCCCGCCGGGCACGATTTTGAACACACGGGCCCCGCCCACGGGCTCAACAAAACGGGAGGATAAAACCATGGCAAGCATTGTTGCGATCAATATCAGCGAAAAAAAGAAAACGCCGAAGCGGAGCATTCCCGAAGGAAGGCTGATCGAAAACTTCGGCTTCGAGGGGGACGCCCACGCCGGGAACTGGCACCGGCAGGTAAGCCTGCTGGGGGTGGAGAGCATCGAAAAGGCCAAAAACGGCCCCACAAACGGCCTGTGCCACGGGGTATTCGCCGAAAACGTCACCACCGAGGGCATTGAATTATATACGCTGCCCGTGGGCACAAAGCTGGCGCTGGGCGATACCGCCGTGATCGAGATCACCCAGATCGGCAAAGAATGCCACGACGGCTGCGCGATCAAAGAACTGGTTGGCAAGTGCATCATGCCCAAGGAGGGCGTTTTCGGCCGGGTGCTGACAGGCGGCACGGTGAAAGCCGGAGATAAGATCGAGGTGCTGTGACGCAGACACAAAGAAGGCCGTAGAGCCTTCTTTTTTGTTTTGGGAAATTGGAAAAAAATCTTCCGTATCCGCGTAAGTTTTTCCCAGCTCAGATCACTAAGTAACGAAAGGGGGCGGGGCGATGGACGACGGCGGACGGTATTACCGTGAATTTCTGCGCGGAGACCGGGACGCGCTGACCCGGATCATAAAGGAATACAAGGACGGGCTCACCTTCTTCCTGCTCTCGGTGACGGGCGACCCCCACGCGGCGGAGGAGGCCATGCAGGAGACCTTCGTGCGGCTGTACGTGAAGAAACCGCGCTTTGACGGCAGATCGGGCTTTCGCACGTGGCTTTACGCCATCGGCCGGAATACGGCGCGGGAGCTGCTGCGAAAAACAAAACGCGGCGCTCTTTCGACGGAATCACCGCCGGAGGACCTGCCCGACCCTGCGGGAGCGTATTTCAGGCGGGAGCGGAACCGCCTCGTGCACCGGGCGATGGCGCGGCTGAAGCCCGAATACCGACAGGCGCTGTGGCTGCGCTATTTTGAGGAAACGCCCGTAAAGGAGATCGCACGCATACTGCGCAAAACCGAGAACGGGACGAACGCGCTGCTGCACCGCGCAAGGATCGCGCTGAAAACGGAACTGGAACGGGAGGGACTGACGGATGAAGACCTATACTGAGATCGCAGAAGCCGTGTTCGCGGAGGGCGACAGGCGGCTTTACCGAAAAAAGCGCCGCCGCAAACGGGCGGCGGTGGGGGCAATCACGGCGCTCGCCGTGCTGCTGGCCGCGTTTCTCGCCGTTCCCGGGCTGCGGGGGCTGATTACGGGAAACCGGAAAATCGCGGTGCATTTCAACGATACGCAACCGACCGCTGCACGGGAAGAAGGTACCGCGCAGAAAAACAACGAATGGGAAAGCCTTGCGGCGCTTCTGCCGGAGGACGCGCGGGGCTGTTTTCTGTTCGATCTCACGGATAAACGGCTGCTTACCGGCGCTTCGCATTACGTGATCGCCGCGCGGGTTTCCGAAGTAAAAGAGGTAACGGACGAAGCGCAGGCGGCGGCCGAATATGCGGTCCGGTATGCGCGCAGAGAGGCGCTGAACCTCTATAACCTCAAGGGAAATCTTACGCTTTCGCGCCCCATGGAGCTGTGGATCGCAACGGGCATATATGAAAACGGCGCGCTCCGGTTTCCGCTTTGCCCGCTGCCCGGGGAGGCGGGCGTTTACGTGCTCTATTTAATTTGCGGCGAAAACGGCAGGCTTTACCTGCGGCAGGCCTTCGCGCTGGCGGCGGAGGACGCAGGGGATATCGAAGCGGCGCTGCTGCGCCCCGACCACCCGGCGCACGACCTGTTGACCGAATGCATCGACGCATACGCCCACGAGGACCGCGCCTATGCGCCGGAAAAGCGGGTTTCACCCTACGAGGAAGCCGAAGGAGGGGACGCGCCATGACGAAGAAGAAAAAACGGATCGTTTCAGCGGCCGCCCTTCTTCTGGCGGCGGCCCTGTGCGCGGGCGTATTCTGCCGCGCGCGGAAACCGGGGGTTTTGTTCGTGCACCCGGTATTCGACCCCGCAAACCCGGCCGAAGCGGCGGAATACGCGGACTGCGTTTTCATCGGCAGGCTGGAGCGCAGGAGAAACGTGGGCAGCCGACTTTACGCGGCGCACGTTACGGGACTGCGGAGCGAATACCCCTGCACCGAATGCGCCTTTACGGTGCTGCAGGTACAAAAGGGTGCGCTGCGCGAGGGCGACGGGGTGCAGGTGTATAAGACGGGCGGCAGAACGCTGCTCGGCAGATCCTGGGTCGTTTCGGGCGACCCGACGTTTGCGGAGGGCAAAACGTATCTTGTATATGCGTATTACACCCCGACCGGCGTATTGGCGGTCCGGGAGCCGATGGGGATGCGGGAAATGCAGTTTGCGGGGCTCGACGCCCCGTAAGCAGCAGCTGCAAGCTGCAAGCTGCAAGCACAGTTGAAATGTAAGGATGTTGTTCCGATACCAACATATTTCCACGCAATTTATCTGACTTGTAGCTTCTCAGCTTGCGGCTCCGATTTGTCGGACAAACTGCCCGACAAACCGGAAATTCTTCTTATTTTCCAACGCGCGTTGTGTTATAATGAACAAAAATAATCAAAGGAGCGCCGCGTTATGGAAAAAACCTTCCGTTTTGATTCCCTGCCCGAAAACAAAGCCGGGCTTGCCGCCCTGCCCGAGGCAGCCTTAACAGATCCCTTTGCCGCAGCCGCCCTCACCGTGGCAGCGCTCTGCCGCTACGAGGCCGACCCCGCCGCCGCGACGGATATGCTCAACTTCCTGAAGGGGCCCCAGCCCCTCTCGACGTACGAGATCCAGTTTTTGCGCGACCGGCTGGCGGGCAAGGGCTATAAGCCGTTTTCGTTTTTCGACGGCGCCGCACCCGCCAACAACTATACGCCCACGCTGCCCTACACCGTGACCGTGCGCGATAACCCCTATTCGTATACCGACGAAAACTACGCCATGCTGTATCTCACCTCCGGCGGCGCGGACAGCCCCCGGGGCGTGAAGCTGCGCAAAAAGGGCGGGCAGTGGTTTTTGTGGGAGCAGTTTCTGCTCTCCGATATCCGCACCCCGGCAAAGGACGACCCATGGGCATGAGAGAACGCAGAACGGACGTTGAGATCACCCCGCTGCCCGGGGGGATCACGCGCATCAACGAATATGATTTCGTGAACTGCTTTTTCGTGGAGGGCAGCGAGCGCGCCTGCCTGATCGACGCCGGGGCGGGCGTAGCCGACGTGGCCGCCATTGTGAAAACGCTCACCGATAAGCCCGTGACCGTGCTGATCACCCACGCCCACGCGGACCACGTGGGCGGCGCGGTGTGGTTCAAGGAGGCCTATATCCACCCGGCGGATGAGAAAACCGGATATTTTTACATGACGTGGCATCAGCGGCTGTATTTTCTGCACAGCCACGAGTATAAACGAAAAAGCCACTCCGTGAGCTACGGCGCGGCCTTTCAGCGGAATTACCGCACGAAGCTGAAACCTATCACAGAGGGCGACGCCATCGACCTCGGTGGCCGCAAAATCGAGGTCTTCTTCACCCCGGGGCACACCAAGGGCGGGCTGAGCTTTCGGGATACGCGCACCGGCGCGCTCTTCACCGGCGACAACGTGAATCCCATGGTGACGCTGCAGTTCCCCTTTGCCGATACCGTGCGCGGGTGGCTGCATTCGGCCGAGAAAACGCTGGCGCTGGCCGGTGACGCCCCCATCTACGGCGGCCACGGCGACGGCGTGATAAACCGCGCGGATCTGGAAACCACGGTAGGCTGGGCAAAGGAGCTCGTGGCCGCGGGCAACCGCAAGCCGAACAAAACCGCCGTAAAGCGCGGCGATGAAAAATACCCCTGCATCGTGTATAAAACGGGAAAGGTGGAATAGTGGGGAAAACGAAAGATTAAAAATACATAGAAATTTTCTTTCCCATCAAAAAAAGCGCCGGCAGCGGCGCTTTTTTCATGCTGTTCGTTTTTTATCTGTCCACGATCACGGTGCCGTCGGGCTTGACGGTGATCATGTCGCCATCCTGCACGTAATCGAGAAATGCATCGCCGAGGCAATCCACGGTGGGCATTTTCGCGTCGTCGCTCCACACGTCGGCCAGCACGGCGCCGGCGGCCGCCAAAGAATCGATCTCTTTGGAAAACAGCAGGCAGGCGGGCGCTTTGCCCGATTTGACGGCGGAATACAGGAACATGCCGCCGGTGGTGGAGCCGATGGTCTGGGGCAGGC
>CAMVBR010000109.1 GCA_947165755.1 uncultured Clostridia bacterium | reverse complement strand
ATCACGCGCTGATAGGCGGAGAGCTTGATCTTGAAGTTGTAGTTGACCGAGGTCACGCGTCCGCGCAGACCTTCGAGCTTGCCGTCGACATAGACCATGTCGCCGCGCTTCAGATCGAAGCGGTCGTTATAATACGCGAGGTTCATATCACGCGCGGGAAAATACACCTGCACCACGGATCTGCGGGGTTCGGTCTCTGCCTGCGGAACGGTCACATTTTCTTCCGCCGGCGTTTCGTTCATACTGTCAGAAGCGAATCCGATCTTAAACGACATATTTTGCGGCCTCCTTTGCGCATCTTTTTGTTTTTCTGAACACAGTTTATCACATGGTATGTACGAAAAAAGGGGCTTTGCCTCTTTTCAATTCTTTTTTTTGCATCTGCTGTCCGGCGGATGCTTTTTTTCATGCCCAGTTTGAAACGGAGGAAACGGAATGAGCATATTCAGCGGTCTGTTCAGATCGCGCGATAAACCCACCAACAGCACCGTCGGATCACGCTACGCTTTCTTTATGGGGAATTCAAACTCCGGGAAGGTCGTGACCGAAAGATCCGCCATGCAGATGACGGCGGTCTACGCCTGCGTGCGTATCCTGTCGGAGGCGATAGCGTGCCTTCCGCTGCATCTGTACAGATATACAGATGACGGCGGAAAGGAAAAAGCGATCGATCATCCTCTGTACCGGCTCCTGCACGACGAACCAAACCCGGAAATGAGCTCGTTTGTGCTGCGCGAGACACTGATGACGCATTTGTTGTTGTGGGGCAACGCATATGCGCAGGTCGTGCGTAACGGCAAGGGCGAGGTCATCGCATTGTATCCACTGATGCCGAACAAAATGACGGTGAGCCGGGACGAGAACGGACAGCTGTATTACACCTATCAGAGATCGCAGGACGAAGCGCTGAAGGACGATCAGTATACCGTTACGCTGCACCCGTCGGATGTGCTGCACATCCCGGGGCTTGGTTTTGACGGTCTGGTCGGCTATTCGCCGATCGCAATGGCGAAAAACGCTATCGGCCTTTCCATCGCGACCGAGGAATACGGCAGCAAATTCTTCGCTAACGGCGCGCAGCCGGGCGGCGTTCTGGAGCATCCGGGAACGATCAAGGATCCGCAGCGGGTACGCGACAGCTGGCAGCAGACGTTCGGCGGAAGCGGCAACGCGAACCGTATTGCCGTGCTGGAAGAGGGCATGAAATACACGCCGATTGCCGTGTCGCCGGAACAGGCACAGTTCCTTGAAACGCGGAAATTCCAGATCAATGAGATCGCGCGCATCTTCAGGGTACCGCCGCATATGCTGGCGGATCTGGAAAAATCAAGCTTCTCCAATATCGAGCAGCAGTCCCTTGAATTTGTGAAATACACGCTCGATCCCTGGGTGATCAGGTGGGAGCAGTCCATCCACCGTACGCTGCTGACGCAAGAAGAGAAAAAAACGTATTTCGTTAAATTCAATGTGGAAGGACTGCTCAGAGGCGACTACGCAAGCCGTATGAGCGGTTACGCAACAGCCCGCCAGAACGGCTGGATGTCGGCGAATGATATACGTGAGCTTGAAAACCTCGACCGCATCCCTGCCGAAGAAGGCGGGGATCTTTACTTAGTTAACGGCAATATGCTCCCGCTCGCAAGCGCGGGTGCTTTTGCGGATACGACCGAAATCGGAAAGGAGGAAGAACCCGATGAAGGATCAGACGATGGAGCAGAAAAAGGCTCAGACGAAGAAGTTCTGGAAGTGGAGAAATCAGGTAGACGAAAACGCGTCGGAAAGCCGTGAGCTTGAGCTGTACGGCACGATTGCCGAGGAATCCTGGTTCGATGACGATATCACGCCGGCAATGTTCCGGGCCGAGCTGTTTTCCGGCAGCGGCCCCGTGACGATCTGGATCAATTCGCCCGGCGGCGATTGTATGGCGGCAAGCCAGATCTACACGATGCTGATGGACTACAAGGACGAGGTCACCGTAAAGATCGACGGCATCGCTGCGTCGGCGGCGTCTGTGATCGCCATGGCCGGAACCAAAGTGCTGATGTCACCGACCGCAATGATGATGATCCACAACCCGGCGACCATAGCCGCGGGCGATCATACGGATATGGAAAAGGCGATCGAGATGCTCGACGAAGTCAAGGAGAGCATCATAAACGCGTATGAAATAAAGACCAGCCTTTCCCGCGCGAAGCTCTCGCACCTCATGGATGCCGTGACCTGGATGAACGCCGCAAAGGCGGTGGAGCTCGGTTTTGCGGACGATATACTCAAGGATGAGAAGACCGCTGCGGAGATCCCGGCGTACGCGTTTTCCATGAAGACCGTACAGGCCGCGCTTATCAATAAGATCAGCGCGAAGATGCAGACCGAACCCAAACCCGTGCCAGACACGGTGCTGCAGCCGGAACGGCAGCCGGAACAGCCGCAGGGACGTTCGGTCGACGAACTCAAAAAACAGCTTGAAGCAATCAAAAAATATATCTGACGGAGGTATCTCAAATGACGATTGTTGAAATGCGCGAAAAGCGCGCAAAGCTGTGGGCGACCATGGAAGGTTTCTTGGATACCCACAGAAACGACAAGGGCGTTCTGTCCGCAGAGGACGACGCCACCTATACCGCAATGGAACACGATCTTGACGATCTTTCCAACGAGATCCGCCGCATGGAGCGCAGAGACGCCCGTGAAGCGGAACTGAACAAGCCCGTAAACACGCCGATCAGGGAAACGCCCGAGAAGCCCGCTGTTCCCGAAAAGACCGGCCGCGCCTCCAATGCCTACAGGGAGGATTTCGGCAGACACCTGCGCGGAAAGCAGCCGATCCACAACGTCCTCTCCGAAAGCACCGACGCCGACGGCGGCTATCTGGTTCCCGAGGAATTCGAAAAAGAGATCATTGCCGGTCTTGATGAAGGAAACGTGTTCCGTTCCATCGCCAAGGTCATCACTACACGCCACGATCGTAAGATCCCGCTTGCGGCGACGCATTCCGTGGCAACCTGGACGCCTGAAAACGCGGCCTTCACCGAGAGCAATCCCACTTTCGGACAGACGCACATCGACGCGTTCAAACTGACCGACCTGGTGCGCGTCAGCGTTGAGCTGCTGCAGGATTCCGAGTTTGATCTTGAAAAATATATCGCCCAGGAATTTGCCCGTGCGTTCGCCATCGCAGAAGAGCAGGCCTTCTGCACCGGTACCGGCGTGAACCAGCCCACCGGCCTGTTCACCGCAAACGGCGGCACCGTCGGCGTTACCGCCGCCTCGGCAAACGCCATCACCGCGGACGAGCTGATCAGCCTGATCTATGCGCTCAAGTCTCCGTATCGCAAGAAGGCGAAGTTCCTGATGAACGACGCGACCGTATCTCTGGTGCGCAAGCTCAAGGATGGCAACGGCGCGTATCTGTGGCAGCCGTCCGTGCAGGCGAGTCAGCCCGACAAGCTGCTGGGCTACGATCTCGTGACGAGTCCCTATGTTCCCACCGTCGAAGCCGGGGCATATGCCGCCGCTTTCGGCGATTTTCAGAATTATTGGATTGCGGACCGCGCTGGCAGGACCGTACAAAGGCTCAACGAGCTCTACGCCACCAACGGCCAGATCGGCTTTGTCGCCACCGAGCGCGTGGACGGCAAGGTCATTCTCCCGGAGGGCATCCAGCTGCTTCAGATGAAGGCGTAAGGAGGCCCGGGTATGAGCTATAACGCGAAGAACCATTTTGAACAGGGCGGCGAGCGTTTCGTCGTCGGCGGTGAGCTCGCGTTTGAGGAGGGAGCCGGGGTGACCGGCTTCCCTTCCGATGCCGCTTTCCATATTCTTGACCTGAAAGATGTTGATCTTTCCGATATTATTGACGTCGGAGTGGACATTACATCGTTGTTTCCCGTTGAGGTCTTCAGCCAGGCTGTAACGGGGGACAAGCCCGTGCTGATCAAAAACGCTGAAGTGAGCGGATCGATTGTCAACGTGTTAACGTCTTTCACGAACGGAGAAAACCTTATCGTCGGCATCTGTGGTTTGCCAAAGGAAGACGGAAGTCTTATTTCGATTCTTTCAGTGTCGCTATGCCGTGTGCTTGATAACATTTACATCAGAGGCAGCGAGAACCCCGATCTGGAAAACGCGATCATACTTGGTCACGGGGAAGATCCGTCTTAAACACATAGGAGAAAAAGCCATGGATGAGCTTCTTTCAAAAGTCAAAAGCAATCTTATCCTTCAGCATGATGAGGACGATGATCTTTTAAGGTCGTTCATCACAGCGGCTATCTCATACGCAGAAAGCTATCAGCATATCCCGGAGGGGTATTATTCCGAAAACCCGATGCCGCCGACCACGGAGCAGGCAGTAATCATGCTTTCCTCGCATTTTTACGAATCCCGCGATGGCTCGACGGGTGGATTCTTTGCGGATAACGTGCAGGCCGGGCAGCAGGTGTGGCATACTGTCGATCTGCTGCTTCGGCTTGATCGGAATTGGAAGGTGTGAAATGAGCTTAGGAAAAATGAATACCCGAATTCGTCTATTTCGGAAGGATCACGGTACAGATGAAGAGGGCTTTCTTGTTCGAGATGCGGTTCCGCTCGTTGATATTCGAGCGTACAAGGAGGATCGGCATGGGACCGAAGGCTGGAAAAACAGAGCCTCATATACTACCGCCACAACACTCTTTCGATTTCGGAAAATCCCTCGGTTTCATTTTACAAATGACCTGTTTATCGTTTGTGAGGGTGAAAGGTATGAAATCTTCTCCTTTGAGGATGTGAAGGGCCGCGGAATGTATATGGAGGTCCTGGCAGAAAGGATTGAACCAGGTGGCTAAATTAACTGTAACCATGCCTGACGATTTCATTCAGAAATGCGCAAGCCTTGGCAGCAATACGGATGCCATTATGGGTGCGGTCCTGAAGGCGGGTGGTGAGATCATTCTGGAAAAAGCGCGGAGCAATCTTCGTGCTGTGATCGGATTGAACACAAAGTATGAAAGTCGCTCAACCGGTGAGCTTGCTTCCTCGCTTGGATTATCTCCACCAAGGGTAGATCGGAACGGCAATCACGATATAAAGATCGGCTTTGCCGAGCCGCATTCCGGCGGCGTCAGCAACGCAAAGCTGGCGTCGATTATTGAGCACGGGAAGCATGGGCAGCTGGCGAAGCCCTTTATGAAGCCCGCACAATCGGCAGCAAAATCCGCTTGCATCGAAGCGATGAAGGCAAAGCTTGAAAGCGAGGTGCAGGGTCTGTGAACGCGCTGCGCGAGCTTAATCAGCTACTGTCTCCGGTCCTTCCCGTGGAAACGGGTGTATTTTCCAAAAAAGCACCGGAGACCTATGCGGTCCTGACCCCTCTTGTAGACATCGATGACCTGTTTGGTGATAACCGACCGGATTATGAGGTGCAGGAGGTCCGTATTTCGCTGTATACAAAACACAATTATCTTTCTCTCAAAAACCGCGTCGTAAAGCTGCTTTACGGCGCTGATTTTTATATTACTGAAAAAAGGTACATCGAGCACGAAGATGATACCGGGTATTACCATTACGCCATTGACGTAGCAAAACATTATGAAACGGAGGTTTGAACATGGCCACAATTGGTCTTGATAAACTGTATTATGCAGAGATCACGGAAAATGAGCGCGGCGAGGAAACCTATGGGACTCCTACGCAGCTTGCGAAGGCGATCTCGGCAGATCTTTCCGTAGAGCTTGCTGAAGCGGTGCTGTATGCGGATGACGGTGCTGTCGAGGTGATCAAGGAATTCAAGCAGGGAAAGCTGACGCTCGGGATCGACAACATCGGCATTGCGCTGGCGGCTAAACTGACCGGCGCGACGGTGGATAACAACAATGTTCTTGTATCCACTACGGACGATGCCTCTCATCCCGTCGCAGTCGGCTTCAGAGCAAAGAAGGCAAACGGCAAATACAGATATTTCTGGCTTTACCGCGTGACCTTCGGTGTGCCCTCTACCTCGCTGGCAACCAAGGGCGACAGTATTTCCTTTGCGACGCCTTCGATCGAAGGAACCGTCGTGCGGAGAAACAAACCGGACGGACGAGGTTTTTATCCCTGGAAGGCAGAGGTCAACGAGGATGACGCTGATACACAGGGCACCACGATCAACAGCTGGTATCAGTCGGTTTACGAGCCGGATTTTGAATAATAAGGAGGGACCGGTATGGATGAAAGAAGCGCAATGATTACGCTGGACGGCGTGGAATACGAGCTGCTGTTAACGACCCGCGCAACTCGAGAGATCGCAAAACGCTACGGCGGTCTGGAGAACCTTGGGGAGCAGCTGATGCAGGCGGAGAATTTTGAGTTCGCGCTGGACGAGATCATCTCCCTGATTGTCCTTTTGGCGAATCAGCCGATTCTGGTCCATAACCTGAAGCATCCCAACGATCAAAAGGAGCTTCTGACGGCAGAGCTTGTCGAGCTTTTGACCTCGCCCTATGATCTCGCGGAATACAAGGACGCAATCATGACCGCGATGATCCGGGGGACGAAACGGAATGTCGAGAGCGAAGACAGCGAAAAAAACACAGCGGCCGGGTAACAGACGATGAGCTGTTTACCCGGCTGCTGTATTATGGCGTCGTACAGCTGCACCTTACACAGGATGAGGTGTGGCTGACGCCGTTCGGTTTACTGTTAGATCTTTGGACCTGCCATAAGCAGTTCCTCGGGATTGAGAAACCGCATGTGGAGCATTTCATTGACGAGGTGATTCCGTTCGGGATCAATTGAATATAAAACCCCAAATATTAATAAAATATCTTTTTTGATTTTTTTGTGACAATAAAAAACGATTAAAAACAAATTCGGCACATTGCACATTCTCCGAACTCGGAGTTTGTGCATTTTTGCTTTTCTCAAGGAGGTGATTACGTGGCGGACAATTTTGGAGTGAAACTGGGACTGGAAGGCGAAAAGGAGTTTAAGAAGGCGCTGACCGATATTAATTCTTCCTTCAAGGTCCTCGGCTCTGAAATGACGCTCGTTACCTCGCAGTTTGACAAGAACGATAAATCAGTTGCTTCTCTAACCGCGAAAAATTCTGTTCTGACAAAAGTCCCCTCTGCAACCTTCCGCTTGTACTGGTCAGCGGTCCCCGGCGACGGCCGGACCATCGAGGACTGGCTCAGCGTGGACGGGTCTGAGGACGCGTCCGGCGGCTACGTCGAAGTGGGCGACGGCTCGGCCGACCCCATCATCGGGCTGACCGCACTCTCGAACCAGCTCTTGATTTGGAAGCGGTAATATC
>CAMVBR010000108.1 GCA_947165755.1 uncultured Clostridia bacterium | reverse complement strand
CCGCCCACGGTACGCTGGACCTGCCCGGGGCGATCTGCAATTCCTGCAACGGGTATTTTATTTCGCTCGGGCAGACGCTCGGCGCGAATAAACTTACTGATACATGCAGAAAATGCGGCTTCGGGGCGGAGACCCAGCTCACCTCCGATTTGATCGGCGCGGCGGGGAATCTGCCTTCGCCTGAAAATATCGGGCCGGGGGAGCTGGCCAATCTCAGTTTCGGGCAGGGCGCGCTGCTGGCAACGCCGCTGCAAATGGCCGCTGCCTTCAACACGCTGGCCGCAGGGGGCGTTTATCGGGCCCCCGTGCTCATGAAAGCGTTGGTGGATGAAAAAAAAGAGGTATACGCCCGCTATAAAAACGAAACCGTATACCGCGCCCTTTCGGAGCGCACCTGCGATATCATCAACGACTGTCTTTTGCGAAACGTGCAGGCAGGCACCGGCAAAAACGGCGGCAGCGCGCTGTTTTTCGCCGCCGGAAAGACCGCCACCGCGCAAACCGGCAAATATGACGCAAACGGCGACGAATTGCTCTGCACCTGGTTTTGCGGCTTCTTTCCCTATGAGGCCCCCGCCTATACCGTTGTGATCTTCAACGAGCGGGGCCAAAGCGCCTCCGCCGACTGCGCGCCGGTGTTCCGCGCCGTTTCGGAGAATATGTATAAAGCCGGATTGTTTTTCTGAAAAACGGCGTTATGCTTGTTATGCTTGTTACGTGTATTTTATTTATTATAAATAATTTCTCTGAAAATGGGGTAGGGCATAATTCTATAAACATCTTATTATAAAAGCATAACAAGCATAACAAACATAACGTATGTACGTTGTCCTGCTGCCGTAAGGGAACAGCCGGTGAGGTTTTGCGCCGTTTCATCGTATAATAAATGAAGACGCCTTCCGCAGGGCGAAAAGCGTTCGTATATTGTGAAACAGGAGCGAAGAATATGAAAAAGATATGGAAAATATGTATTACGATCGTTGTTGCCGTTACAGCGGTTATCGGCACATGCCTGTTTTTGCTGCGCGGGAAAAGCTTTGATCCCGGCGTGATCCTGAAAACGGAGCGGGGGATCCTCTGGCTCACCGAAGAAGGCGCGCCGGTGGAGCTGCGGTTCGCTTCCGGGGCGTTGCAGAAAAAGGCCGACGGGCTGGCGACCGGGGACGCTGTCCTGCTCCTGCACGACGGGGTGGCCGAGAGCTTTCCCGCAAAAACGGCGTGTTACTATTTTGTGATCCGCAGCCACGGCGCGCCTTTGCCGAAAAACACCCCGCTGGGAATGCTGAACGAGCTCGGCTGGCTCACCGACGCCGAATTCACAGAGATCTCCCCCACGGGAGAATGACCGCGCTATTTCAGTACGCCGAGATGCTCCAATAATATCTTCAGCCCGAGCAGGATCAGGATCACGCCGCCTGCGACCCGGGCTTTTTTTTCATATTTCCGGCCGAAGATGCTGCCGAGCTTTACCCCGAGCGCCGAGAGCAGGAAGGTAATGACGCCGATGGCTGCCGCCGCAAACCAGATATTGGTTTCGGCGTCCATTGCCAGCGCCACGCCCACCACGAGGGCGTCGATGCTGGTGGCGATGGCCATAACGAGCATGGTCCTAAACCCGAAGGAGGCGTCCGCCGGTTTTTCCTCTTTGTCCGAAAAGGCTTCCTTGAGCATATTCGCGCCGATGGCCGCCAGCAGCACGAACGCCACCCAGTGATCTACCTTTTCAATATGGCCGTGCAGCTTTTCCCCGATAAAATAGCCGAGCAGCGGCATGGCGGCCTGAAACGCGCCGAACCACGCGCCCGCTATGGCCAGATGCTTTGCTTTTACGTCCCCAACGCTCAGGCCCTTGCACACCGATACGGCAAAGGCGTCCATGGCAAGGCCGAAGCCGAGCAGTATCACGGATAGGATCGCGTCAACCACCATAGAAAGAACCTCCCTGTTGTTGTTCTGTAAACGTATATTTCACGGCATCGTTTTCTTATACCTCGTATCGGCCGATCCCGAAAAATAAGGGCTTACTTTGCGCAAGTAAGCCCGATTCGTCGTGATGGGAAACCGGATCAGAACACCAGCGATTTATCTTCGCCGATGCCGGTCATGCCGTCCAGTACGTATTTGTTGCCCTTGGGGTCGCATACGTAGCCGGAAAGCGTGCCGAAGGTGATGTGGTAATTGATGTCTATGATCTTCGCGGGCACCAGCATCAGAAATTCGTCGCCGATATCAAAGGTGATATCTACCATGCCCTGCACGTCCTGGATGCGCCAGCGCTTATCGGTCTCGTGGCGGAATACCACAGGGGTGAGCAGGGTGGTATCGCCCTCGAACCAGATCAGGTTTTCGTTATACTGATCCTGATCGATGCTCTGGTTGCGGGTCAGGTTAAAGCCGAAATACTGCTCTTTGCCGTCGATCACCTTTTTGCCCATGGTGGTGACCCAGTCGTAATGGGACTTGCGGGGGTAATAGCCGCGGTGGTCGTCGATGATGGCGGCCGAGGCGGCGGTGGCGTGGAAGCGTTCGCCGTTATAATCGATATAGCCCTCTACGCTGAACAGGTCCTTCTGGCTGTAAAGCGGGCGGTTCTCGCCGAAGGGGATGGAAACGATGCTGGGCTTGGAAACGCGGGTCAGCTCCACGCGGTAATCGAGCATGCCGTCCGTTTTGCTTTCGGCGGTGCCCGAAACGATGGCCTTGCCCTGCCCGAAATTGTTGACGAAGCGTACCTTCACCTTTTTGCCCTTAGAGAAGGTCTCGCTGCCGTTCAGCAGATTCTTTGCGATCACGGCCTTGGAGGCGGGGATCAGCATCTCCTGCCAGCTCGTGCACTTTTTGGTGCGCTTATCGTAGAGCACGGTCAGCGCGGTGCCGAACAGAGCCATATCGCAAACGGCGGTGAGCAGGGTCACCTTATCGAAATCGATCTCGCAGGCTTCCCACAGCGTTAAACGGGATTTGTTCAGAAAATTCGGCAGCTTAGAGGGGCGGTCGGCCTTCAGAAAGTCCATTTTCTCAAATTCGCTCTTAAAGGTGCCGAAATAGCAGCGGCCCGCGCCGTCCACCACGTTTTCGGGGGTGGGCACGGCGATTCGTTTCTCGGATAAATACTGTTCAAAGCTCATTGTGATCTCTCCCTTGCGTTATTATATTCAGTATACCATGATTTTCGGATTTGTCAATCCGCCCGCGCTTGACATACGCGGTCGAATTTTATAAAATAGAGCGGAAAACAAAGCCGAACCGGAGGTTGTTCCATGGAAATCATACTTGATCCCTTAAATATAAAAACGCCCGTAACGGCGGAGCCGACGCCTGCGCCGATCCCTGAAGAACCCGCCGCCGACCAACCGCAAGCGCCGGCGCCTGAAGACGAACCGCCCGCCGCGCCCGGGAAAACGAAAAAGAAGAAAAGGCGCAAGGGCGGGTGGTTCGTGCTTGCGGTGCTGGTCGTGCTGATCGGCGGTCTGCTCTTTACCGTAACGCATAACTGGGAGGAGCGCATCACCTCGTATCAATCGGATAACCCCTATATCACGCCCTACGGTACCACGCTGGTTTCCGCCCACCGCTCCGGCGGGGGCATCTACCCCGAAAATACGATAATGGCGTTTGAAAACTGCATCAACGCCAAGAATTTCAAAACGGATATTTTCGAGTTCGATCTGCATATCACAAAGGACGGCGCGCTCATCATCCTGCACGACGATACGCTGGACCGCACGACCGACAGCGAGACCGTTTTCGGCGTGACCGACGCCCGGCCCGAGAATTACACGCTGGAGGAACTGAAGACGCTGAACTTCGGCGCGGGCTTTACGGACCGGGACGGCAAAACGCCCTATAAGGACCTGCACGGCAAGGACGTGCCGGAAAGCCTCCGCGTGGCCACCCTTTCAGAGGTGCTCGATTACCTCGAGGGCAACGGCGGCTTCCGCTATATCATTGAGATCAAAAACGGCAATGCGCTCGGGGTTGCCGCGGCGGACCGGCTCTATGCGATCCTGAAGGAGAAAAACCTGTTGAAAAAAGCCGTGATCGGTACCTTCAACGGGGAGATCACGCAGTATCTGGACGAAAAATATCCCGATCTGCTGCGCTCCGCCTCCATCATGGAGGTGCTCGGCTTTTACGTGGATTCGCTGTTGAAGCTCGAACGCCCCGCAAACTATTATAAGTTTACCGCGCTGCAGATCCCCGCCAATCAGTTTTATATCAAGCTCGGTACGGCGCGGCTTACCAACTACGCCCACAAGAACGGGATCGCTGTGCAGTATTGGACCATCAACGACGCCGATACCATGCGGTATTTGAGAAGCATCAACGCGGACTGCGTCATGTCCGACGTGCCGGATCTCGCGTTTTCCGTGCTTTACGGCGACTGATCCTGTTTTAAGAAAGGGTGACGGTTTTTGGCTTTGCCGGAACATCTGAAAACCGGTATGCGGGGCGAGCAGCTTGCCGCCCGCGCTCTGCGGGACCGGGGCGATACCGTGCTCACCGCCGGGTTCCGTACGCAGCTCGGCGAAACGGATATCATTTCTCTTACCAAAGATAAAACACTGTGCTTTGTGGAAGTAAAGACCCGTTCCCCGGGCGGTATGTTCCCGCCCGCGGACGCGGTGGACAGGGAAAAGCAGGCGCGCCTTGTGAACAACGCCGCCGCCTACGTTAAGGCCGTAAAGCTCGATTACCGCGCCGTAAGGTTCGATATCGTTGAGGTGATCCTGCACGACCTGACCCACGCGGATATCAATATCATAACCGACGCCTTCGGGCAGGAATACTTTCCCGCAGTCAAAAAAGAATCAAAAAAAGGATTTTTCGGCAGAATAAAAGACCGTGAACGGTGAACGCTCGCGGCCTTTCTTTTTTGTTGTTTATGCGGATTTTTTTCTGAACAGATTGCGGATATCGGCGTTTTCAAGGCTCTGCCCGAATTTGCCCTTTTTGCAGAGCTTATCGTAAACGGCGTTCACGATGAGATAGCTCAAAAAGCCCGCGATGCCGCCCACGATGATGCCGCCCAGAATATCGGAGGGGAAGTGCACCATGATGTAGTTGCGCGTTGCGCCGAGGGCGATCACGAACAGGAAGGCGAGCCAGCTCTTCTTCTTGTTGCAGAGGAAAAAGACGGGCGTCATGCTGGCCATGGCGGCGGTGGTGTGGCCGGAGGGGAAGGAGTATTCGCTCTCAAAGCCCCAGTGCCAGATGGAGGTGAACCAATCGCGGTAGATCTGCAAATAATTGTAGGGACGCGGCCGCGCCACGATGTTTTTGATGCAGATGTTGGTAAACAGCGCGCCGATGATGATGCCGCCCAGCATGCCGATGCCCACTTTTCTGCTCTTCTTGAAGAACATCAGGAAGATGGCGACGAGAATCAGAAAAATGCCGCCGTCGCCCAGCTTTGTGAAAAGCTGCACCACTACGTCCATGGGGGTGCCGAGGGCTTCGTGCGCGTTGTGGTAGAAGGTGAGAATGGCCTGGTCGAGGGAACCGAAGGTGTTGTTGAGCCACTGTGCCGCAGCGCTCATCTGCTCCAACGGAACCAGTTGTTCAAAATCCATAAAATATCACTCCCGTATTTGTTGATGGCAGTATTTTACCATATTGTTTCAATTTTTGCAATCGCTTTCCGCTTCCGAAAGCAATTTTTCAAACCGCCGGGCGCGGCGAAAGCTTTCCGCAAGGTACGCCCGCAAAGGCATTTCGCCGTATGTATCGTTTTCGTGCCGCCCGGGTTTGCTCTTTGTGTTCAGCTCAAAGGTGAGCGTCCCCTTGTAACGCACGGCGGCAAGCTTACGGGCCGTTTCCTCCCAATCCACCGTGCCGTCGAAGGGCAGCAGGTGCAGGTCGTCGTGCCAGAAGATATGCCCGCCCTTATCCTTTATGCCGAGGTTATCGTTGATATGCGTTGCGGTCAGCAGCTCGCCGTATTTCGTTATGAGGTCCGCGTCGCGGTTATAGCAGTGGCGGTGGCCGGTATCGATGCAAAAGCCCACGGCGGGGCTGCCGCGGAACGTCTCTAATAACGCCTGCAGGTATTCCTCGCCCTCGGTGTTCTCAAAGGCCAGCTTTACGCCCTCCCGCTCCGCGATCAAGATCAGCTTGCCGTACCGTTCCAATCCCTTTTCAAACGGCAGGGCGGGCAGATCGAAGCCGATATACGCGTGCGATACCACAATGGGCACGCCGTTGTTCGCAGCACAAACGATGCTGCTGCCGATCTCCTTCATCGCCCGGTCTGCTTTCTCCGCATCATCGCCCCATAGATCGCGGCAGCCGCCAAAGGGGGCGTGCAGGCTCTTTACCTCCACGCCGTCAACCTTCGCAATATTACACCACGTCCGTATCTCTTCGCTGCCCCGGTACGGGAAAAATACGGCGTCGTATCCCGCCTCGCCGATCAGCCCGATCTGTTCTTCAATCGGCGCGCCGAACTGGTCGTTTACGGCCAGACAATACCTTCTGTCTTCCATAGATACCTCTCAGAACTGCTTCAATTCAAATTTGATATCGCCGTTTTCGATGAAAAGCAGCGCGTAGCGGTGGTCCTTGACCGCGCCGGGATTCAGAAACAAAATCCCTTCCGCTTCATCCGCCTTTTGTACGTGCGTGTGGCCGTAAAGACATACCTTTGCGCTGTGGCTCAATCCGGCGAAATATAATGATTGCAGCCCGTAATTGACGTTATATTTATGGCCGTGGCAGATAAGGACCGTGGCCCCGTCGATATCGAAGATCTGTTCCTCCTTTAAGCCGCAGGCCAGCGGGTCGCAGTTCCCACGCACGCGCCATATCATTTTATGCGCTGTGAGCGGCAGGCAGAAATCCAGATCCTCCGCGCCGTCGCCGAGGTGGATCACGGCTTTGGCGTCCGCTTCTTTTTTCAGAATGTGTTCCAGGTTCGTCGTTTGTTGATGCGAATCCGATACCACAAGGATTTTCATGCAATTTCCTCCGGCGTATTGAATATGATATAGTAATTATATTACTCGGAGGCAAAAAATGCAAGCGAATGAACTGAATCGGCTTTTTGAAGCGTTGAAGGGCAGCAATGAAGAAGCAAGCGACGCGCAGGTGCAAAACGCCGTGAGCGGCCTTACCCCGCGGCAAAGGGCGTCGCTGAACGATATTTTATCCTCACCCGAAAAAATGAAGGCGTTCTTTCAGAGCGAAGCGGCAAAGGATATGATGAAAAAGCTGGGAAAGAAGGGGAGCTGAGATGGACCTTTCCTCTCTCATTGAAAACCTGAGCGCGGAGGACATGCAAAAACTGCAGGAAACGGCGTCCGC
>CAMVBR010000107.1 GCA_947165755.1 uncultured Clostridia bacterium | reverse complement strand
ATGAGATCGATCGTACGAACGTGACCGCCACCTGTACAGAGCCCGGCACCGCCGATATTGAATATAAGTGCAAATACTGCAATTACCATCCCACCAGGTACGGCGTTGCCATCCCCGCGCTCGGTCACACCGAGGGCGCGCCCGTTGCCGAAAACGTTGTGGGCGCAACCTGCACCGCCATGGGCAGCTATAACGAAGTGGTTTACTGCGAAACCTGCGGCGCAGAACTCCGGCGTGAGGCGAAAACGCTCGATACGCTTGACCATACGCCCCGTGAAGCCGTGGTGGAAAACTACGTGGAACCCACCGCAGAAAAAGAAGGCAGCTTACAGCTTGTTGTTTACTGCGCTCACTGCGGAAATGAACTCAGCCGCAAGACGGTTGCCGTACCGAAGCTTACGCCCGCGCAGGCAGATCAGCCCGATCCCACGCCCGCAGGCAGCAACGACCTTTGCAAATACTGCGGTAAGGACCATTCCGGAAGCTTCTTCGGCAGAATCGTCGGCTTCTTCCATTCGATCCTGTATTTCTTCTCGCATATATTCGGGTGAAGCTGCGCGGTCCGCTTGCATTCAGTGAAGCGCGGCGTATCAAAAAAGGAGACTTGCCGCAGCCGTACAGCGCAGGCTGAGCACCATGCGTACATTTTTCCCAAAATCAAAAAGCAAACTGCCCTTGGTTTTGGCTTTCTGCATATTGATATTTTACCTTTTGTTGTGTTAAAATAATTAAAAATCAAACGAACAGAAAGGAAAATACTTTTATGAAAAAGATTATTTGCAAAAGAGAATACGATACCGAAACCGCCGCGCTGATCGAAAAGCGCACCTTCGGCGCCTTCGGCGATCCCGCGGGGTATGAGGAAACGCTCTACCAGACCCCCAAGGGATACTATTTCCTCTACGTCAACGGCGGCGAAGCCTCTCCCTATAAAAAGGAAGATATCAAAAGCATTTCCGCCGCGAAAGCCGACGAATGGCTCAAGTGATCCTGTACGATCATTTCTTCCATGAAAGCGGCCGGGGTTTCTCGCAGAGAAACAGAACAAACCGCATATAAACAGAGCGCCTCCGAGCCTTTTCGGTTCAGGGGCGCTCCTTTTATTTGAACGGAAAGCTGCATCAGACGAACAGGATATAATAATGCGTATATTCAGTATATCGTCGCTTGCGTATATGCATATAGCATGAAAGAGCCTGAGCCTCGCGGCTGAAAAGCGGAAAGGCGATACGATACCGTAACAGCGCTTGATTTTCATAAAGATTTTTGTTAATATGGTGTTGACGGCGCGAATGCGTTCGCGCCGCGGCAATGATACGATAAAAACCGGCGCTTTGACGCGGAGGCGCGGGCCGACGTGCAGCGCCTTTTGAACGACTGAAAAGGGGAGGAAGCAAGACTATGGATCTGATACCCGAAAGGCCGCAGGTCACCGGGAACTATTTCTGCACATGGGATTCGCAATGCGACCTTATGTATACGTGGAAAAGCCGCCCGGCGGAGCTTTCCGCCCGCGACGCCATGAACGAAGATTTTCTGTTCGGCGAAAACGGGCTGCTGAACAGCTTTCATGGGATCCGGGAGGACCTGATCGTCGTGCTGGACGACGGGTGGGACGTGCCCTACGGCGCGAAGGACGCCCGCGTTTTCGGCTCATTGGAGGCCGATCCCGCACGCTTTCCCTCTCTGGCGGGGTTGGCCCCGGCAAAAAGGCTCAGGGCCTTATCCGACCGCATCCGCGCGCTGGGCTATCGCGGGCTGGGGCTTTGGGTCCCCACGCAGACGCCGTCGCTGGTCAACGGCGTTGAAACCTCCCGCACGCCCGAGGAGGAGCGTCTTTATTGGGAGGAACGGGCGCGATGGTGCCGTGACGGCGGCGTATTATATCTGAAAGCCGATTGGGGCGCCCATCAGGGAGACGCCGACTACTGCGCGATGATGACGGCCTGCATGCGGAAATACGCGCCGGGGCTTTCCATTGAGCACGGCTTTACCGGCCGCCCGCTGTTTGAATCGGAAGAGGACGGCCCCGCCGTTCCGAAAGCGGTGGAAGCCTATCTGGAAAAAACGCTGCCTGTCAGCGATTATCTGCGCACCTACGACGTTTGCCACGAGCTGAAATACGCCTCCACCGTGGACCGCGCCTCCATCTGCCTCAAGGCGGCGCAAGCATGCGGCGCAAACGCCGTTCTGAATATTGAGGATACGGCGCTCATCGGCGCGGCGCTGGGCTGCGCTGTGGGCGTGATGCGGCACGAATTTGAAACGAAGCGCAAGCATCTCGCGCTCCCGCCGCGGCTTGTTTCCGAAACGGCCGCCGCGCTGCGCTGGCAGCGGATCGCCCCGCCCTTTGCCGCGGGCGAGGGGAGCCTCCGGGTTTCCGACGAGCGCCTCAGGGACGTTTGGCGCTGCCTGCGGCGGGTGCCCGGCCATTGGCCCGACGTGCCCGCGGGGGATTATTTCGTGACCGCGCCCGCCGCCGTCGCTCGCAATATGCCGCTGCCCGAGGTTTCCGCCGCAGGGGAAAAGCCCTACGTGCTTTGTTCTGTCCATCCCGATACCGGCGCGCTCTGCGTGGCGGCCACGCCGCGCACGTTTCCCGACGGTGTGGATCTTACCCCGCTCGCCGAGGTCCGGGTGAAGGGCGCGTCGTCTCAAAAGCCCGTCGGGGTGTTCGGGAGCTTCACCTCCCTCACCGTAGATTTTACGGAGCCTGTGGAAGGCTGCCGTGTGTACGCGCAAAATCTTCTTCGTGATACCGCCGAGGACGTCACGGCCCGGGTTTTGCTTTCCGGCAGCCGCCTCACCGTTCCCGGAGCGCTCATACGCCGGGTGGGCGCGCCGGAAGCCGACGGGCGCGGGATCCCCGCCATGGTGATGCAGTTATTGAGATGAGGAAAATGAATACGAAGAAAAAAACGATCCTTCTGCGCGTGCTGGTCATCGCCGCGATGCTGGCCGTTGTTTATATGTATCTGCACTTCGGGAAATCCGCCATCGAGCTGATCAAAGACACCGATCGCTTCAAAAGCTGGATCAACGGGTTCGGCGTTTGGGGTATTATCGTCTTCGTGGCCATCCGCGTGCTGCAGACGGTGGTCAAATTCATACCTACGGAGCCCATCGAGATCGCCGCGGGGCTGCTGTGGGGCTGGTTCGGCGGGTTTTTGCTGTGTTTGCTGGGGAATATCCTGGGGTCGGTCGTCATCCTGCTCATGACGCGGCGGATCGGCATTCGCATCCTGCGGCTGTTCCGCCTTGAAAACAAGATGCAGTCCATGCGGTTTTTGCAGGACCGGGAGAAGCGCAACCGCCTGTTGTTCATCTTTTATCTGGTGCCCGGCACGCCCAAGGATACCATGACCTATTTCGCGGGCCTCACCGATATGAATATGGCGGAGTTCTTGATCCTGACCTCCATTGCGCGTATTCCGGCCATCGTGTCCTCCACCATCTGCGGCGCCTATCTCGGGGCGAACAATTTCAAGGTCGCCGCCGTCGTTTTCATCGTTTCTGCGCTGCTAAGCATCCCGGGCGGGATCTTATATAAAAAGCTCTCGGCGAGATATATACAGAATCACCCGCCTGCCGGGGACGGTGCTGCCGCCGATCCGGAGGCCGGCACCGCGCAGGGGAGCGCAGATCAATAATACAAAAAAACAATATTAAAAAACAGAATTATAAAGGGAGGCTGACTTTACAATGAATTTTCTGTCCAAAGCCGAATATGAGGCGGCCATCGCCGCCACGCGGGACGAGCGTATGGCGTGGTGGCGCGAAGCGCGCTTCGGTATGTTTGTGCATTACGGGCTCTATTCCGTGCGCGGGCGGCAGGAATGGGCCATGGCGGTGGAAAACTACGACGTGGCCGAATACGAAAAATTCGCCGACCGCTTCTGCCCGAAGCCCGGCGCCCCGCGGGAGTGGGCCGCGCTCGCCAAGAAGGCAGGCTGCAAATACATGGTGCTCACCACCCGCCATCACGAGGGCTTTTCGCTGTGGGATTCCAAGGTCAACCCCTACAACAGCGTAAACTACGGGCCGCACCGCGATATCGTGCGGGAGTTCGTGGACGCCTGCAGGGAGTTCGGCCTCGGGATCGGCTTTTATACGTCCGTTATGGATTGGCACCACCCGGACGGCCGCGACTGCGCCACGGACCCGGACGCGCAGCGGCGCTTCAACGAGTATCTCACCGCGCTCAATACCGAGCTGCTCACCAATTACGGCAAGATCGATATCCTGTGGTACGACGTTGCCTGCCCGCTGGAAACGTGGGAGGGGTGGGATTCCCTGCGCCGCAACCAGCGGCTGCGCGCCCTTCAGCCCCATATCATCATCAACAACCGCTCGCGGCTCGATGAGGATTTCGGCACGCCGGAAGGGGAGATCCACCCGCAGGACCGCGATTGGGAGGCCTGCATGACCTTCAACGATATCAGCTGGGGCTACGTGGATTCCGCCCAGGCCGCGCCATACAGCTATAACGCGCAGCGCATTCTGAAGATGCTCTGGCGCGTGACCGCGAACCGGGGCAATCTGCTGCTGAATATCGGCCCCGCGCCGGATGGCTCCGTGCCCGCCGAGGCCGTGGAACCCCTCACGCAGGTGGGGCAGTGGCTTTCCGCCAACGGCGACGCGGTATACGGCCGCGTCGATCCGGCTGTGGGCGGCTTCAACGTCCGCGAGACCACCCGCAAAAAGAATCATGTTTACGTGTGGAACTGGATCTGGCCGGACGACGGCGAATTCACCCTCGGCGGCTACCGTACCCGCCTGAAGGAAGCGCGCCTGCCCGCCACGGGCGAAACCCTGCCCTTTACGCAGGATCGGGCGCGTATCACCGTAAAAGGGCTGCCCGCGCGTTCTCCCGATCCCGTTTGCAACGTGGGTATCGTGGAGCTGATCTTTGAAGAGGAGCCCGTGTGCGATATGTTTTCGCTCTATCCGCAGCTCCACGGCGGCGATCGCCTGCTTTGATTTGCGCTGACCTTCACGGATCGATTTGTATTCTTTATAATAGCCGAGGGAACAGGAGTAAAATGGGAATTATAAGCGATACCAAAGACCGTATCACGGATATCCATATACACGTGGTGCCCGGGGTGGACGACGGGGCGCGCACCCTTGAGGAAGCCTGCGAAATGCTCCGGCTGGCGGCCGGGGAGGGGATCGAAAGGGTCTTCGCCACCCCGCACGACGCCGCTTTTCTGAACGCGGACGTGCGCGCCGTGTTCCGGCGGCTGCGGCAGGCCGTAATCGCCCGGGGCATCCCCATCGAGCTGCATCTCGGCTGCGAGCTTCGCGTTTCCGCCCAAACGGCGGCGCGCTGCCTGCGGGGGCTTGCCGACGGCGTTTACCCCACCATGGGCGATTCCCGCTGCGTGCTGCTGGAATTTGTTTTCGATACGCCGCTGGAGGAGTATCTCTACTGCATCGATCTCATGCGCGGCGCCGGGTACACGCCGATCCTGGCGCACCTCGAGCGGTATGCGCAGGCGGATCCCCGGTTTGCCGAAGCGCTGCGCGGCGCGGGGGCGCTCGTGCAGATCAACGCCGGCAGCATAGCCGACGAAGGGGACGGGGAGCTCCGGCGGCGGGCAAACCTGCTGCTGTCCGAGGGGCTCGTGGACTTTCTCGGCACCGACGCCCACCGCATGGACCGCCGCCCGCCGCGCTTCCGCACCGGAACGGACGCCCTCCGGCGGCTGTACGGCGAAGAATACGCCGCGCTTGTATCTGCGCGGAATCCCGGTAAATATCTTTTATAAATCCGTATGCGATCCATTTCGCCGCCTGCTTGCGCGACGAAAGAAAGGAGAAAAAACGTGAAGCATATCGCAGTTATCACGTCGCCGCCGCAGCGCAGCGGCTTTGAATCCATTCCCGACGGGGCAATCACGGGCAACGGTGATCTGGCCGTCATTCTCGGCACCGGCCCCGAGGGGCTCCGGCTCTTTCTTTCCAAAACGGACGTATGGTACGCGGTGGAAAACGAAGCCGAGGGCGGGCTGCGCCCGGTGGGGTACGTGGATATACCAATTCCGGCGGCGCTTTATGCAAATTACCGCGCGGAACAGGATATGGACGAAGGCGTGCTGCGCTGCGAATTTGCCGATGGCGCCGAAAAACTGCGCTTGGCGATCCGCGTGGCGTCCGAGGAAAACGCGGTGCTCATCGAAGCCGACGGTGCCTTGACGGGTGCGCCGACGCTTCACGCCTACGACCTCGGCGAAACCACCGGGGAAAACGGCGCTTTTGAGGCAAACGGCGTTTCGGGCGTATACCGCAGCTTCGCGGGGCAGAATTGCCTTTACGAGACCCACGTGTTCGCCGCGCTGAAAAAGCTCGAAACCGGGCGGTTTTACCTGTTCGTCGCCACCAACCACGACGGCCCCGCGCCGAAGGACGCCGTGATCGAAAAGCTCTCCGGGATCACCCCCGCGCGGTTCGAGGCGCTCATCGCCGCCCACGCGGCCTTCTGGGAGGGCTTCTGGAAAAAGTCAGCCTTTCACGTGTCCGATCCCATGCTGGAGACCCTTTGGTACGCCTCCCAGTATTTTCTGGCGGTATCGGCGCTGAGTCCCGGCTTCCCGCCGGGGCTTTACGGCAATTTCATCACCGTGGAGCGCCCGAACTGGCACGGCGATTACCACCTGAACTATAACTATCAGGCGCCCTTCTACGCTGCATGCTCGTCCAACCACCCGGAGCTGACGGACGGCTACCTTACTCCGTTGGAGCAGTTCGTGCCCCGGGGCAGGGAATTTGCCGCGCATTACGGCTGCGGCGGCGTGCTCTTCCCCTGCGGCATTGCGCCGAAGGGCTACATGACCGAGTATATCCCGGGCATCCGCTACGAATTCGAGCGCCCCTTCATGGGGCAGAAAAACGACGCCCTCCACGCCGCGGATATCGCCGTGTTCCGCTGGAACGCCACAAGGGATATTTCTTACGCGAGAGATCACGCCTACCCCTATCTTCGGGAATGCCTTGATTTCTTCACCGATTACGCGGTGGAGGAAAACGGCCGCTTCTCGATCCCGGACGACGCCATTCACGAGGTGCCCTATTACCTGAAGGATTTCGACGAGAAGAATTACCCCGAGATCCACGATAAAAACAACGTGCTCACGCTGGGCCTGCTGCGCCTGTGCATCCCCGCCGCCGTGGAAATGGCCGAAACGTTGGGGGTGGACGAGGACCGCAGGGAAAGGTGGAAGGATCTGCTGGAGCGGCTCCCGCCGTTCCCCACGTTCATGCGCCGAGGCAAGCGCGTTTACCGCTACACCGAGAAGGGCATGCGCTGGAACAAGGGCAACGACGTGGGCCAGCAGCATATTTACCC
>CAMVBR010000106.1 GCA_947165755.1 uncultured Clostridia bacterium | reverse complement strand
GGCGGTGAGGGCCATGCGGGGGGTGGCGATGCGCTCCACGGCGGGGTCGTTGGCAAGGTTGGTGAACATCACCGTGCGCTCCAGAGCGCCGGTCTCGCGGAAGGATTCCACGAAGAAGTTCGCTTCCTCAAACGTGATGCCCATGGCGGCGAATACCACCGCGAAGGGCTCCGTGGTGCCGCGCACCTTGGCCTGACGGGCGATCTGGGCCGCAAGCTGGGCGTGGGGCAGACCGGAGGCGGAAAAGATGGGCAGCTTCTGGCCGCGCACCAGCGTATTCAGGCCGTCGATGGCCGAAACGCCGGTCTGGATGAATTCCTGCGGGTAGCTGCGGGCGGCGGGGTTCATGGGCGTGCCGTTCACGTCCATGCGCTTTTCGGGCAGCAGCTCGGGGCCCCCGTCGATGGGGCGGCCGAGGCCGTCGAACACGCGGCCGAGCATATCGGGCGATACGCCCAGCTCCATCTGGCGGCCCAAAAAGCGGATCTTGCTGCTGGAGAGATTGATGCCCTGGCTGTTTTCAAACAGCTGCACCAAAGCGTTGGTGCCGTCCACCTCAAGCACGCGGCAGCGGCGGGTCTCGCCGTTGGCCAGCTCGATCTCGGCGAGCTCCTCGTATTTCACGCCCTCCACGTCGCGCACCAGCATCAGCGGGCCCGCGACCTCCTGCAGGGTACGGTATTCTTTCGGCATCAGTAGTCCTCCCTTCCGGATACGGTCTCCTCCATCTGCAGCATAAGCAGATCGGAAACACGCTTATATTCCATATCGACGTCGCGCTCCTCCACGTATTTGAAGCGGCCGATATCCTCGCGCACGGGCAGGGCGGCCAGCGCCTCGATATCCGCGCCGCGGGCGAGCGCCTCCTGCGCGCGGTCGTAATACTGCAGCACGAGCTGCATGATGAGATACTGTTTTTTCAGCGAGGCGTAGGTATCGATCGGGTCGAAGGAATCCTGCAGCAGGAAATCCTCGCGGATCGAACGGGCGGCCTCCATTTTGAGGCGGTCCTCCGGCGAGAGGGCGTCCATGCCCACCAGCTTCACGATCTCTTCAAGGCTCGCCTCGTCGCTGAGCAGCGCCATGATGCGCGCGCGGTGCTGGGTCCAGCCAGAAGCCACGTTTTCGTTGAACCATTTGCCCAGCGTATCGGCGTAAAGCGAATAGGATTTGAGCCAGTTGATGGCGGGGAAATGGCGTTTATAGGCAAGCGCGGAATCGAGGCCCCAGAACACCTTTACGATGCGCAGCGTTGCCTGCGAAACGGGCTCGGAGATATCGCCGCCGGGGGGCGATACCGCCCCGATCACGGAGAGGGACGCCTCTTTATCTTCGCTGCCCAGCACCTTCACGCGCCCGGCGCGCTCGTAGAACTGCGCAAGACGCGAGCCGAGGTAGGCCGGGTAGCCCTCCTCGCCGGGCATCTCTTCAAGACGGCCGCTCATCTCGCGCAGGGCCTCGGCCCAGCGGGAGGTGGAATCCGCCATCAGCGCCACGCTGTAGCCCATATCGCGGAAGTATTCGGCAATGGTGATGCCGGTATAAATGGAGGCCTCGCGGGCCGCCACGGGCATATCGGAGGTGTTGGCGATGAGCACCGTGCGCTCCATGAGCGACCTGCCGGTGCGGGGGTCGATGAGCTCGGGGAACTCGTTGAGCACGTCCGTCATTTCGTTGCCGCGCTCGCCGCAGCCGATGTAAACCACGATATCGGCGGCAGCCCACTTTGCAAGCTGGTGCTGCGTGACGGTTTTGCCGCTGCCGAAGGGACCGGGGATGGCCGCCACGCCGCCCTTGGCGATGGGGAAGAGCGTATCGATGCTGCGCTGGCCGGTCACCAGCGGCATATCGGGCGCAAGCTTGGTTTTATAGGGACGGCCGCGGCGCACGGGCCAGGTCTGCATCAGATACAGCGGCACGGTTTTGCCGTTGTCGCTCAGGGAACCGATGGGCTCGCTCACCGTAAACTCGCCCTCGCTCAGCTCCACAAGCACGCCGCTGAGCTGCGGGGGCACCATGATCTTGTGCTTCACCACGTCCGTTTCGTTCACGTAGCCGAGCACGTCGCCGCCCGTGAGCTTGTCGCCGGGCTTGGCGGTGGGATAGAAATGCCATTTCGCGTCGCGGTCCAGCGAGGGGACCTCGATGCCGCGGGTGAGGTTGTTGCCCGCCTTTTCGCGGATCTTTTCCAGCGGGCGCTGGATGCCGTCGAAAATGCCCTTGATGAGGCCCGGCCCCAGCTCCACGCTCAGCGGCATGCCGGTGGATTCCACCCGCTCGCCGGTGCCGAGCCCTGCGGTTTCTTCGTAAACCTGAACGGAGGCCCTGTCGCCGTGCATTTCAATGATCTCGCCGATGAGGCGCTGATCGGACACGCGCACCACGTCGAACATGTTGGCGTCGCGCATGCCCTCGGCAATGACCAGCGGCCCTGCCACCTTGATGATTCTACCGATACTCATAGTATGATACCTCTCAATCCGGTAATATATCGGAACCGACAGCCTGCTCCACGAAGGCGCTGACGTTCCTGAGGCCCAGCCCCGTGTTGCCGGTGACGCCCGGAATGGGGATCACGGCGGGGTGGGTGCAATCTTTATAGCGGGCAAGCTCCCCTTCCATTTGGGAAGCCAGTTTTTCCGTAATGAAGACCACGGCGTAATCCTCCGCGATCTCATGCAGTATGGCGGCGCCCTCGGCGCCCGTTTCGGCAAAGAACACGCTGAGGCCTACGGAAGAGAAGCCGTAAACGCTGTCTTTATCGCCGATCACGCCAAGCTTATACATACAGCAAACGCATCCTCTCTCTGATGGTATCCGCCGGAAGGCCGTTCAGCTTTCCGGAGAGCAGCACGCGCACGTTGAGCGCCTCGGTGCGCACGGCGTAATAGTAGCCCACCAGCGCCGCGATGCCGAAGGCCTCGCTCTTGCCGGGGTACAGAATGCCCATCAGCGTGTTATCCGCCCACGTTTCGTAGGCAGTCATGCTCTCCTTGAGGGCTTCGGCGCCCGGGGCGTACGCTGTGTGCGAAAGATATTCGAGGAACGCCCCCGCGCCCTCGGCCGCGGCAGCGATGATCTGCGCCTTGGGGAACGCCTCGCAGGCGCACACGGCGCGCTCCATAAAGCTTTCGGCCTTGCCGGTTTGGATACAGCGCCAAAGCACCTTGATATCCGTAAGGGCGGCGTTGGCCTCGGCCAGCCGCAGCATCACGGGGTGATCCGCCTGCTTCGCAAATTCGATGGCGTGCTCTAAAGAGGCGCGGTCGATCACCGTTTCTGCAAGCTGGGCGAAGCCGGTTTTGGTAAGGATCCTGTAAGCGCTGCGGTCCGCGTGGCGCAGCGGTTCGGGCAGCTTATCGTTCTCGCGCGCGTACACGCACCGTTTGATCTCGTTCGGATCGTAAACGGACGGCGCGGCAAACAGCCCCTCGGGGCTTTTTTCGGCCGCAAGGGCCTTCAGGCACACCTTGAGGTTATGAAAATCGTTGCGGATCAGCACGCTGTTGAACTCGGCCGGGTCGGGCAAAATCTCACTGAGCAGCGCCCACATATCCGAAAGCTTTTTTTCCAGCGCGGGGCCGTAATCGGCGCCGCTGATCTCGTAGCCCTTCTCTTTGAGCCGGCGCACGCAGTCCGCGTAGCTCGGCGCGGCGATCAGCGCCCCCAGCTCGCCGTTTTGCAGCAGCCGCGTTTCGTTCACGCGCACTCTGGCCACGGCAAAGGAATAATCGGTGTCTTTCATAAGCGTCCTTTCGCCCTCAGCCGAACAGCATCGTGTTGGCGCGGGCTCTCAGCTCCTGCTCCGCCGCGCTGAACAGCGCCTTGAACGTGCAGTTGATCTCGATCTCGCCGTATTTCAGAACGAAGCCGTCCTCGATGGGGGCGGGCACGGGGCTCACCTTGAAGCCGTAGCCCAGCTTATCGATGAAATCCTTGGGCATCCGCTTCAGATCCCGCTCGCAGAGCAGCATTTCGCCGATCCCCTCCTGCTTATTTCTGTTGGCAAGCCCGGCGAGCGCGTTGAAATACGCTTCGTCCGAAAGCTCGTGCAGGCTGCGGGCCGCGCTTTCCAGCACCTCGTCGATGAGGGCCACGCGGGCGGCGAGGCGGGCTTTGCGGCTGTTGGCGGAAACCAGCGACTGCGCGCCGGCAAGGATGCGCTCGCTGCGCTTGTTCGCCTCCGCCTCGGCGGCTTTGATGCGTTCGTTGCCCTGGGTTTGGGCGCGGGCGACGATCTCAGCCGCCTTTTTTCTGGCGTTGAACTCCGTTTCCCTGCACTGTGATTCGGTTTCCTCATTTAACCGGGCGATGATTTTTTCTACTCCGGACATATCGTCCCTCCGTAAATTATCTGATTCCGAAAGCGCCGGTGAGGCCGTTGAGCGCCAGCACGCTTACAAGCAGCGCCAGAATGGCGTAGGTTTCCACCAGCGCGGCGAAGGTGATGGCCTTACCGCTCTCGTTGGGCTTTTTGGCAACGATGCCTACGCCCGCGGCTGCGGCCTTGGCCTGATGGATGGCCGAGAAGTAACCCACCACGGCCATGGGCAGATCGGCGGCAAGGAACGCAAGGCCCTGCTGCCAGGTATAGTGGATATCGCCGCCGCCCATGATTTTGGTGAAGCTCAGGGTGAGAATGGCGATCAGCAGGCCGTAGAGGCCCTGGGTGGCGGGAAGCACCTGCAGAATGAGCACTTTACCGAATTTAGACGGGTCTTCGCTCACGACGCCGGCCGCAGCCTGACCCACGAGAGACGTGCCGCGGGCGGAGCCCATGCCGGACAGACCTGCCGCCAGAACGGCGCCGAGAATAATAAAGAAAATACCGAGTTCCATGATTACAGTTCCTCCTTAAATCTGTAAAACTTTGTTTTTGCTTCAAAAGGCTCAAAGGCTTTGCCTCCGCCTTCATAGAACTTAGAAAAGAATTCCACGTACTGCAAGCGGTTCGTGTGCACGTAGGCGCCGATCAGGTTGATGGCGAGATTGGCCGTGTGCCCCGCGATGAACACGGGAATGAACATCACGAGCTTGAGCACGGGGTTGGACGGCAGCGTGCCCAGCATATTCATCACCTGCGCGATCACGCCGGTGGCCATGCCGAGCGCCAGCAGGCGCGCGTAAGAGAGCACGTCTCCCAGGTAGCCGCTGAACAGGTTATACACGGCGTAGAGCCCGCCGCCCAGCTTGCCGCCGACGCTCTTGGAATGCCGCCCCGCCGTGGCGACGACGAGCACGAGCCCGGCGATGAGGATATACACGTTTACCTGACCGAGGCCCTTATGCACCGCGGTGAAGATATTGAAAAAGAAGGTGCCGAGGGGCGTGTAGTCGGCGGGGATGGAATCCTGCGCGAACAGCCCGAAGAAGATAGGCGCGATGCCGATCACGGTTAAGAACGTGGGGATCGTATCGAACACGGCGTCCAGCGGATGGCCCTGCCTTATATCGTTCCAGCCCTTCATGAGCACGCCCCAAAACAGGTGCGCGAGGCCCAATATGAAGCACATGATAAGCACGTTCATGGTATCGGAGACCGCGTCCGTCCACAGCGGCGGCAGGGGATTGATATCCCTGCCGAAGAACTCCCGCATGATCACGTGGCCCACGTCGCCGAACCAGCTGCCGTACATGGCGCCCCAGAACACGGTGGAAAGGCCGCACAGAAAATACATTTTGCAGTTGTTCTTCATGCGCTGCTCCATGTTGCGCTTGCACAGCAGCGCGCCGCCGGTGGCAAGGGCGATGAGCAGGCCGTAGCCCGCGTCGGAGAGCATCATGCCGAAGAAGAGGTAGTAGAAGAACGTCATCGGCCCGGTGGGATCGATATCCGCCTTGCCGGGCAGCGAATACATGCCCGTGATATTTTCGAGGGGCGCCGAGAACCAGCCGTTTTTGAGCACCACGGGCACGTCCGCATCCTCGGGCGGCTCGCTTACCTCCACGGCGGCGTCGAAATCCGCCTCTAATTTCTTTTTGAGCTTGATCGCGTCCTTCTCTGCCGCGTAGCCCTCCAGCACGAATACCCGTTCGGTGTGCAGCGCCTTGCCCTCGTTTTCAAGGAGCGTGAGCCTTGCGCCGAGCGCGTCCGCGGCAAATTCCAGCGAGGAACGCCGCTGGGCGGCGGCAAGCAGCGCGTTTTCGATCTCCGTTTGCCGCGCCGCGTTCGCCGCCAGCGCGCGGTCGGTTTCGGCGAGCCTGTCCGCCGGGCTGTCGTCCGCGAGATTGGGGGCCAGGATGAAGCCCAGCTCCTTGAGCGCATGCTCCACCTCGGGCATATCCTCATCGAGGCAGAAGGCCGCGAAGTTGGTTTGCGTTTCGTCGGACGAGAACACCTCGATATCCACGCATTCGAGCTGCGGATAGCGTGCCGCGATATGCGTGAGGAGCGCTTCCCTGTCGGTGGGGGGCCGGATGGACCCCAGAAGGTAGCTCACCCGCCCGGTGGAACCGGAGCGCACGGGGAAATCGGCGTTGATCCACGGCAGGAGCGTTTCGCGCCGCGTCTGCAGCCGGATATTTTCGGCCGCCAGATCCGCCGTTTCGTTTTGCAGAGACAATATCTCTTTCGCAAGCGCAACGGCTTCGTCCACGCCGCCGGCCTTTTCGTTGAACTCGGCGTCCGTGAGCCCGATGCGGGGCTCCAGCATGGCTGTGAGCGGCTTTTTGACCGGGGCGACCTTATCGAGCGCCGCCAAGGCGTTCTGCACGGCCGAAAGATCGGCCTGCGTTTCGGTTTCGCCCTCCCCTGTGGCGGGAGCGACGGCTTCGCGCACGTCGTTGATTTCCATTACGCCGCGCTTTTGCAGATACGCAAGGATCTGCTGTTTTTGTGATAACGGGGCAATCAGCTCAATCGACATGACCTTAAGCTTTGCCAAACAGAAGCACCTCCCCCATTATGAATGCTCCAGCAGCCACAGCGCGGTCTTGCGCACGGCCTCGGGCATTTTTTCTTTGCAGGACGCTTTCAGCGCCTCGGTTTCGGCGGCGTCCGCGGCGGCGCCTGCGGCCGTCATCTGCGCGGCGCGTTCTTCCGCGGCCTGCACGATGGAATCCGATTTCGCCTTGGCGAAGGCCTCGGCTTCCTTTCTCATGGCGGCGGCTTTCTTTTCGGCATCGGCCACGATCTCGTTCGCCTGCGCCTTGGCCGCGGCCCTCGTTTCATCGCATTTGCGTTCGGCCTCGGCCACCCTTTGCATGATCTCAGAAGGCATTTCATCACCCTCTTTTCGTTGGTCTGAGATAATTATATGTATTATAGCATTTTCGGGATATACGGTCAAGAAGAAACAGAGGAAAAATTCAAATTGCAGTTTGTCGCGCCGCAGGCGCGAAGCTGCAAGCTACAAGCTGCAAGCT
>CAMVBR010000105.1 GCA_947165755.1 uncultured Clostridia bacterium | reverse complement strand
TCCACGCCGAAGCTGTCCAGGATGCGTGTGCAGACGGCGGGGTCTTCGCGCAGCGCCTCTACGGTATGGGCCTCTTCGATGGAAAAGCCGTTGGCGGCGGTACGCCTGAGCGCCGTCATCACCGCGCCGCAGCCGAGCTTTTCGCCCAGATCGGCGATCAGCGTGCGGATATAGGTGCCCTTGGAGCAGCGCACGGAGAGCTCGAACTCGTCGCCGTATACGTTGGTTACTTCCAGCGCGTAAATGTGAACGGTACGCGCGGGCCGCTCCACCTCGAGCCCCTTGCGGGCCAGAGCGTAGAGCCGCTGCCCGTTCACCGAGACGGCGGAATACATGGGCGGCACCTGCCGGATCTCGCCGCGAAAGGCCGGTATGGCCGCCTCCACCTCGGCGGCGGAAACGCGCGCATCGGTTTTACGCAGCACCTTGCCGGTGATATCGAGCGTATCGGTGGTAACGCCGAAGCGCAGCCGCGCCACGTAGGCCTTATCGGCATCCGGCAAAAAATCAATAAAACGGGTGGCTTTGCCCAGAGCCACCGGCAGAACGCCCGTGGCCATGGGGTCCAAAGTACCCGTGTGGCCTGTTTTTTTCTCGTTATAAAGCTTTCGCAGGCTGCCGGCGGCCTGAAAGGAGGAAAGCCCCCCGGCCTTATCCAGCACAACAAATCCGTTCATACAGTCTTAAATCAGGTTCGCTTTGGCAAGCTGCCGTTCGGCCGCCGCCACGATACCGCGCAGGGCCTCTTCCTTATCGCGCCCCAGCTCGCAGCCCGCGGCGTACTTATGCCCGCCGCCGCCGAATTCGGCGCAGATCTCGGCTGCGTTCACCGGTTCTTTTGAGCGCACCGAGGCGTGATACACGCCGCCCGGCTGCTCGGTGACCGTAATGCCCGCGTAAACGCCCGCGATCATGCGGGGCAGGCCCTTGATGCCCTGGGTATCCGCCTCGGTGATGCCGGCCTCGCGGTACATCTGCTGCGTGAGCACCATCACGGCGCACTTGCCGCCGAGGCAAAGACGCAGCGCGTTCATCGCCGCCTTTTCAAAGTTGATATACTGCGGGGTTTTCGTTTCAAACACTTCGATATTGATGGCGCCGTTATCCACGCCCGCCTCCAGCAGCGCAGCCGCGGTGCGCAACGTTTTCGCCGTGGTATTGGCAAAGCGGAAGCAACCCGTATCGGTGGAGAGCCCCAGATAAAGGCAGGTGGCGATCTCTTTGGTGAGCGCAACGCCGCCTATGGTGAACAGATCGAAAAGCACCTCGCTTGCCGCAGCGGCGGTGGGATCCACCAGCGTTTCTTCGGCAAAGGCGGTGTGCACACCGTGGTGGTCGATGCTCAGCTCCACCCGGCTGCCGTAGGTATTTTTGAAGCAGTCGTTGAGCAGCTTTTGATCGGCCACGTCCACGGTGACCACGTGCGCCGGCTCGAAATCGGAAAACGCTTCGGGCGCAACGACGAACCGCAGCGCGGCGGGCACGTCCACGATCTCGCAGCGCACCCGCTTGCCGCACTGCCGCAGCGCGTGATACAGCGCGAACATACTGCCCACGGCGTCGCCGTCCGGCTTGGCATGGGCAAGGATCAGAATGTCGTTCATTGCGCTGAGGCGCTTCCACGCCTCAGCATGTGTTATACAGCTCATTCTCCGCTTAACCTTTTCTTATCGTCTTCCAGGAGCTTAAACATATCGATGCTCTTTTCCACCGTATCGTCGGGGATAAAGCGGAGATCGGGCACCTTGCGGATTGTAAGCACCTTGCCGAGCTTTGTGCGGATATGGCCCTTGGCGGTCTTTTCCAACACCTTGCAGGCCTCGGCGGCGGCTTCGATGCCGTTCAGCGAGCTGATATATACCTTGCAGAACGACAGATCGTGCGCCACCTCGGTGCGCACCACGGTGAGCATGGCGGACTGCACACGGGGATCCTTGAGCTCCCCGATGATGAGCGTGAGCTCGCGGCGGATATCCTCCGCCGTTCTGTCTTGTTTATAAGCCATAAGCTATGGTCCTTTCCGGGCGGGACCGGCGCAAAGCGCCGGATCAGTTCTCTCGGAATTCCTCGGTGATATAGGCCTCGAGGATATCGCCCTCTTTGATGTCGTTGAATTTATCGAGGCCGATGCCGCATTCGTAGCCGGACATGACCTCTTTCACGTCGTCCTTTTCACGGCGAAGGGACGCCACCGTATCGTCCGCGATCACGATGCCGTCGCGCACCACGCGCACCTTGCAGCCGCGGGTGACCTTGCCGCTCTGCACGTAGGAACCGGCGATCACGCCCACGCTCGAAAGCTTGAAGACGTGGCGGATCTCCGCCTTGCCCAGCTCCACGTCGCGGAACTTGGGCGCGAGCATGCCCTTGATGGCCGCCTCCACGTCCTCGATGCAGTCGTAAATGACGGAGTACATGCGCATTTCCACGTGGTCCCTTGCGGCAATATTGGTGGCAGTGGCGTCCGGACGGACGTGGAAGCCGATGATGATGGCGTTGGAGGCGTTGGCAAGCATAACGTCCGATTCCACGATGGCGCCCACGCCGCCGTGGATGACGCGCACGCGCACCTCGTTGTTGGAAAGCTTTTCCAGATTCTGGCGCAGGGCCTCCACGCTGCCCTGCACGTCCGCCTTCACGATCAGGTTCAGCTCCTTGAGCTCGCCCTCCTCCAGCGCGGAGAAGAGCGTATCGAGCGTGACCTTGCGGTAGGCGTTGAACTGCTCGTCTTTCAGCTTCTGCTTTCTCTGTTCCACCAGCGCGCGGGCCAGCTTTTCATCGGAGACGGCGTCGAAGCTGTCGCCCGCCATGGGCACTTCGGCAAGGCCCATGACCTCCACGGGCACGGAGGGACCGGCCTCCTTCACCTTTTTGCCGGTGTAATCCGTCATAACGCGGATCTTACCCACGGCGGTGCCGGCGACCACGATATCGCCGTTTTTCAGCGTGCCGTTCTGCACCAGCAGAGTGGCCACGGGGCCCTTGCCCTTATCGAGCTTGGCCTCGATCACCACGCCCTTGGCGGGACGGTTCGGGTTGGCCTTGAGCTCGCTGACCTCCGCCACGAGCAGGATGGATTCGAGCAGCTTATCGATGCCCATGTGGGTTTTGGCCGAAACGGGCACGCAGATGGTATCGCCGCCCCATTCCTCGGGCACCAGCTCGTATTCGGTGAGCTGCTGCATGATGCGGTCGGGGTTTGCGCCGGGCTTATCCATTTTATTGATCGCCACGATGATCTGCACCTCGGCGGCCTTGGCGTGGTTGATGGCTTCAATGGTTTGGGGCATGATGCCGTCGTCCGCTGCGACCACGAGCACGGCGATATCGGTGGCCTTGGCGCCGCGGGCGCGCATTTCGGTGAACGCCGCGTGGCCGGGGGTATCGAGGAAGGTGATATCGTTGCCGTCAAGGTTCACGCGGTAGGCGCCGATGTGCTGCGTGATGCCGCCGGATTCGGTGGCGGTGACGGAGGTGTGGCGGATAGCGTCCAGGAGGCTCGTTTTGCCGTGGTCCACGTGGCCCATGACCACCACGACGGGCGGGCGGGTCTCGAGGTTTTCTTCGGTATCCTCGGTGCTGTCGATGATGCGGTCCTCAATGGTGACCACCACCTCGCGCTCCACCTTTACGCCGAGATCCTCGGCCACGATGGCGGCGGTATCGAAATCGATGGTCTCGTTGATGCCGGCCATAACGCCGTAGCCGAACAGCTTTTTGATGAGCTCGGCGGCGGTCATCTTCAGAAGGCCGGCGAACTCGCCCACGGTGATCTCATCGCCCACCTTGACCACCATTTTGCGGCTGGCGCGCTCGGCGGCGATACGCTTCAGGCGCTCGGCCTCGGTTTCGCGCTTGCGGGAGCGGTTATCGGGGCGCTTGCCGTACTGCTTGGATTTCTGCTGGATCTTCTGCTTTTTGCTGTCGCCGTCGCGCTCTCTTTGCGAGTATGAGGACGAGGACATATTTTCGTAGCGCTCGTTGTATTTATCCAGCTCCACGCCGCCGGCGCGGGTATTCACCGTTTTGCGCTCGCCCTTGGTGCGGGACTGCACGGGCGCGTCGGGGGCGTGCTCCTTCTTCTTGAAGGGCTTGGGATCGGAAGGCTTGCCGGTTTTGGCGGGCTCGGGCTTTTTGCCGGGCGCGGGCGCCTTGCCGTCCTTCGGGCGGGCCGGGGCGGCAGAACCGTCGCTCTGCTCTTTGCGGGGCGCGGAAGGCTCCTCTGCCGGTTTTGCTTCCGCGACGGGCTTTTCGGCCGCCGGGGTCTCTGCGGCGGCGGGGGCCTCCTCCGCCTTGGGCTCGGGCTTTTTCATAGCGAAATACGCTTCAAAGCTCGAAACGCTGTTTTCCTGCGTGAGCACGTCGAAAACGATATCGAGCTCGTCGGCAGTGAGAGAAGTTTGGGATTTCTTCTCCCCTTCGGAATAGGGGGTGAGCAGGTCGATCACCTTTTTGCTTTTCAGATCGAAATCTTTCGCAAGCTCATGGATTTTATATTTTACAACAGCCAAATCAGTTACCTCCTGTCAGATCAGTTTTAAGATGGCGTTGGAGAAATTCAAGTCCTCCAGCGCGAATATGCAGCTTTTTTTGCCGAGATGAAACGCCATATCGTCCATGGCGCAGGGCAGCTCGCGGGTTTCCCCCTGCCAGCCGAGGGCCGAAAGCTCCTGCCGGTGCCGGGGAGAGGCGTCGCGCGTGAGCAAGATGAGCTTTACCCTGCCCCCGCGCACGGCCGCAACGACGCTGTCGCGCCCGATATATAGCTTGTTTGCGCGCCGGGCCAGCCCCAGCATGGAATACAATTTTTCTTCCATCGGCGCCCCTCACTCCGTTTCCCGCAGCGAGGCGGCCAGCGCCTGATAGATCTCAGGCTCTATTTTACACTCGAACGCGCGTTCCAGCCGCTTGCCCTTTTCGGCCTTCGCAAGGCAGGCGGGATCGGCGCACAGGTAAGCGCCGCGGCCGGATTTTTTGCCCGTAAGATCGACGCTGATCTCCCCTTCGGGGCTGCGCACGATCCGCCGGAGCTCTTTCTTGGGTTTCATTTCGCCGCAGCCGACGCATTTTCGCATCGGCGTTTTTTTAGGCTGCATTGCGTTTCGCTCCTTTTAAAGGATTTCGGTTTGGATCAGAGCTGGATCATCGGCTTATATTCGCCGTAGTAGGGCTTGATATCGATCTTCCAGCCGGTGAGGCGGACGGCAAGGCGGGCGTTCTGGCCCTTGTTGCCGATGGCGAGGGAAAGCTGCGTTTCGGGCACCGTAACGCGGGCGGAGCGGGCTTCCTCATCCACGATCTCAACGCTGATGATCTCGGCGGGGGCCAGCGCCGCGCTGATGAACTCGCGCGGGTTCTCGGAGTAGCGGACGATATCGATTTTTTCGCCGCCCATCATTTCAATGATGCGGTTCACGCGTTCGCCGCGCGGGCCGATGCAGGCGCCGATGGGATCCACGTTTTTATCTTCGGCGTATACAGCGAGCTTGGTTCTGGAACCGGCCTCGCGGGCGATGGAGCGGATCTCCACGGTGCCGTCGTAGATCTCGGGCACCTCCAGCTCGAACAGACGGCGCACGAGCCCCACGTTGACGCGGGACAGGATCACCTTCGGGCCCTTGGGGCTCTCTTTGACGTCCACGATATAGATCTTGATCATATCGCCCTCGTGCAGCTCCTCGCCGGGGATCTGATCTTTCTTGGGAAGCAGGGCTTCGCTGCCGGAGATATCCACGGCGGCGTCGCCGGTTTGGGGATTGACGGAGAGCACCTTGGCGGTGACGATCTCGTTGTTGCGGCTCTGGAAATTCTTGAGCACCTGCTCGTTTTCGATCTCGCGCACGCCCTGACGGATGATGTGCTTTACGCTCTGGGCGGCGATGCGGCCGAGATCGTCGAGATGCATGGGGGTTTCGATCACCTCGCCGTAGATCGCGTCGCTCTTGACGGCGACGGCCTCCTCCAGCGTCATTTCGGTATCGGGATCTTCCACCTCGGCAACAACGGTTTTGCGCTGGCAGATATAGATATCGAAATCTTCGTTGATCTCGCAGTAGATGCCGCCCTTTACGCCGAACTCTTTCCTGGCAGCGGTGGCGATGGCGTTGCAGATCTTTTCAATGAACAGATCGAGATCGAGGCCCTTTTCCTGCTGATAAAACAGGATGGCGTTCTTCAGATCGAGCTGACGGACCGCGTCTTTGATGCAGGTATCCGTGATTTTGGAGAGGTTTTTCACACGCACCGGCACGTGGACCTGCTCGCCGATCACAGCGCCGGATTTGACGGCGGCGGCGTCCTCAAGGGTGATCTCGGTGTTGGCATTGCTTACCGTTTCTTTTACGGTTTTCAGAAGAAATACGGAAAACTCGTATTTCTTTTTATCCATGGAGCAATATACCTCCGCCTTGCCGCCGAGCTCGCTCTTTACCTGCGTAGCGATGGATTTACAGATTTTTTCGCAAAGCTGCTTCGCCGCTTCCTTGCCGTCTTCTTTTTTGAATCTTTCTACGACGTCGCGTAATTCCTTGTTCATTTTTGTGGATCATCCTTTCCTTATTTTATGTGGATAGCTTATTACCGATCAGAAATTGGGGTCGAAATCGTCGAGCTTGACGCTGACGTATTCGTTCTTTTCAAAATCACGGGTCTCGCCGCTGTCGAACGTGACCGTGATCTTCCCGTCGCTGTAGCCGGTGAGCAGGCAGCGGTGGATCTTTTTGTTTTCGTAGCCGACGCGAAGCTTCAATATGATCCTTGCGCCGATATACTTTTCAAAGTGGAAATCGCGCGTGAGCTCCCGCTCGATGCCGGCGGAGCACACCTGCAGCGAATAGCTTTCCTGAATGGGATCGAGTTCGTCCAGCGGCGCGTCGATGGCGTCGTTTACGGCAACGCAGTCGTCGATACATACGCCGCCCTCTTTATCGATGATGATGCGCAGATACCGGTTCTGCCCTTCTTTCACGTAGCGCACGTCCCAGAGCGTAAGCCCCAGCCCCGTTACGATCGGCTCGGCCAGCGCCCATACGGCGGCGACGACGTTTACGCCTTTTCGTTTTTGTTCCAAAAAGAATTCTCCTTTCTGCCCAATCAAAACAAAAGAGCGGGTCGCCCCACTCAGTTTCATCAGCCTAACATAAATACAATAGCATTATAGCATATAATTGAAATAAATCAAGTGTTTTTTTAAATATTTTTATATGCGGTGGAATTTTTATTTTTTTGAGTTGCAAGTTGCAAGTTACAAGTGGCAAGCATATTACATTTGCGTAAAGCGGCAACGGCGAATAAACGGGTCTTCACGGTAAAATTTGGAAATTGCAGTTTGTCGCGCCGGAGGCGCGAAGTAACTTTGGTAGCGCGGCTGACC
>CAMVBR010000104.1 GCA_947165755.1 uncultured Clostridia bacterium | reverse complement strand
CATCTCCTTTTTCCGCTGGCGGACCGTCTCGTCAAGGTTTTTGAAATCCTCTATTATCAATCAAATGAAAGACGTGAACGTATCGTGTTCATGGTATCACGCCTCCTTAGCGCAAGACATACCACACCTTTTTGCGAAAGTCCAGAATTATTATTCTTCTCTCTTGATTATTTGTGACAATTGTGTATAATACAAGTAGGGAAATTCCTACTTTTATTGCGGAGGTATTTTTATGTCAAATGCTGCCTTTATTGATAACGCAAAGGTAATGTCCAAAGGACAAATTACGATTCCAAAGGACGTCCGCAATGCGTTGGGCGTCTCAAACGGAGACAGAGTAACCTTTATCGTTGAGGGGAATAGCGCACGGATCGTAAATTCCGCTGTTTATGCAATGCAAATACTGCAAAAAGAGATGCAGGGAGCAGGTGAAGCGGCTGGGCTTTCTACAGACGATGCTATCGACGCTATAATTGCGGAATTAAGGAATGTGGATATGGAATGAAAATTCTGATTGACACCAACATTTTGATTTCCGCTGCCTTGAATCCGACAGGAACGCTGTATAAGGCATATATCAAAGCGGTTCCCTATCCGAACAAAGGTATCTTGAGCGAAACGAATATTGAAGAACTGTACCGAATATTCAATCGAAAATTCCCAAATAAACTGCAAGCCTTGGCGATTTTTATTTTGGGGAATAATTTATTATTAATGCGGCAATTAAACAATTGGAAATAAAGGATGTTGTCTTGCCGCATTAAAATACGATCATAACGCCGTTTTTTGCCGTTTTACGGCAAAAAACATGGCGAAATATTACTTCGGCAATAAGAAAGCTGTTGTTCATTCTTCAAATTATTTAATTGCCGAAGTAATATTATCAAAAACAGTTTATGCTGGAGACAGATTCCAGAATAATACGTCACAACGCAAAACAACAATATAGATAATAAAGAGGGGCTGCGTATGTGCGAAGTAAAAGAGAACGATTGGAGACTGTTCAGAGAAAGACTGCCCGGATGGCAGGAAGCTTATATGGAGCGTCTGATCCATTCATACATTGAACTGCTGTCCGGCGATGGCAAAGCCTCCGACAAATTCCGGGAGCTTGAGAAAGAAATTCGCTCTGACAGGCAGAAAACGGGCGTATGCGCCAGAATGTCCCGCTCGATGATGGTCACAAATATTCTTTCCCTGTTGAACGAAGGCGCCATCACGCCGGATGACCTGCATGGGTTCAGCGACGACCTGACAGAGCGCATCCGATTTGTTTTTCGGTAATGCTTTGGCATGTTGTATTTTTCCCGATTGACGCATTTCAAGTCAAAATATCAGAACAACTGAATGATGGAAAACAAAATCAACCGATCTATAGAGTTGAATCAACTGATTTGCATATTGAAGCAGTGCAAAAGCGAGGGGCTGTATCATTATCTTGATATCCGCTGCGGTAAGTTATACCGGTTTTCAAATCATGACGCGGAAATGGACGAAAGCGGTTTTCTGAATGAGATCCTGTATAATGAAGAAAACCGTTTTATCTTTCTGCCCGTCACGTGTCCCATGGACGAGTATACCGATCTGTGTTGTTTTATAGAAGAGATCGACAATCAGCCGCTGCACGACAGGCTCAAGCGCTGTACCCAAGGAAAAGGCGCAGTCAAGCGGACGAAAAGAGAACTGCGGCGATTGCACCTGACGCCGCAGTGGGAGTGGTACCGGGACAGATTTTATTATCGCCTCGCCATTGAATTGGCCATGGAAAACGGCGTCGAGCTGATCGGCCCTGTTTCAGACAATCCGGAGGAGGAGAATGATACCGAATGCATATCACAGAATTTTTAATGCGAGTGGATGAAGCGGCGGCGCGGTTATCCAAAGAAGCGCTGGTCGCTTTCATTCATAACGAAGCGCGCCAACTGCCGGAGGCCCGGCGAACCACGTTCCTCCAATCGCTGGAGGCCTGTTCGGCGCAGAAGACCCTCTCTGCCGATTCGCTCCCGCAGGACCTTGCGAAAAGGACGGAACGGATCAAAGAAATACTGTCCGGGTTCGACGACCCGGATCGGTGTCTGGTCGGCGAGTTTAACGAGGAATACGACGATTGGTATAACGACGAAGAGCCCATGATCCTGTATGAGGATCCATACCATCTGATGGACGACGTGCAGGAGGCCATCAGGATTTTGCGGGAATTGCTGGACTGGGAGCGCTTCCGCGAAGCCTTTGAGATCGCGGATCTGCTGCTGAATCTGACGGTCAATGGAGAAGGCGATTATGACCACGAAGATCTCTCGCTGGGAACGCTGTTTGAATATGAGCTGCTGACCGGAGACCTCCGTTCGGTGCAGCTTGACGCGCTTTACGCCGCCTATATGGCGCACGGCCCGCAGGACAGAGCGCCGGCGCTGTACGCGTTTTTCCGGTTGGCGCAGTCTTCCGGCCTTGGATTGGAAGACGTGATGCAGCACGCGCAGCGCGAGCTGCCGGACGTCCCCGCTTTTTTGCCGCAATGGATTGATTATCTCGGGACACAGACCGGAACCGCGGCGCAAAGGCTGATCCAGGAAGCGTTTGACGGAATGGCGGATCAGCAGGCACTGAGGGCATACGCGCAAAAATTCAGCCGAACACACCCCGGCCTGTACCGGAAGCTCCTCACAGACGGCGCCGACCGAGAAACGGGAGAACAACTGTCACTGGGGCAGGAAGCGCTTGCGAACATCCCGGAGGACTACGTGATCCGCAGCGAAATAGCCCTTTTGACGGCTCACGCCGCGTCGACGGCGGACGCCGCGGACGCGTTTGACAACTGCCTGCTGGAGGCGTTCCGTTCCGATCCGTCGGCGGTCAATTATCTGCGGCTGGTAAACGAAAGCAAGGGCGTGAAATGGAAAGCGGCGGCAGATCACATCATCTCCGGACTTCATACCCCTTCCGCTGACGCTTACAGAGGCTATCTGTCTGCGGTGAACGCGGAGGATGAGCTGCGCCGGAGGAGCTGCACCGTCTTTGATTATTACGGCGTGCTCTTCCTGCACGGCGATTATGATACGGTCCTGAAAAAGGGAATGCGGGCGAATAATCCACTTGGATGGAGCAACACCTTTCTCAAATGCGGTATCGCCCTGTTTCTGTTGTTTCTTGACCGAAGCGGCGGGACCGGCAGCGGAAGCGCCGCCATGCGCCGGTTGGCGATGCATGCCCTTTCGTTCACTGCCGACAGCTATAGGCGCGGCCTTTGCACAACAGAAGGCACAGACGACGAAACGCTGTTCATGAAGCTGTTCCGGCAAGCAACGGACAGAACGCCCCTTTCGCAGGAACAGCAAGAGACCGTCCTGGGAAAGATCGGTTCTTTGATCGATCTGCGCGTGAAGGCGATCGTCTCCCAACTGAAGAGGAACCAATACGAGGAAAGCGCCGCGTTCCTGGCCGCCTGGGGCGAGGTGTTCGAGTCCCGGGGCGAACCGGATGGCAAGCAGTGTATCCTGACGATCTACCGCGACCAATTCCCACGGCACAACGCTTTTACCGCCGCGCTGAAGCGCTACGGCTGGCGGAAAGAATAAGATTGAAAACAATTTCAGCTGTGGTTTGCTTATTCATTTCAGACAAATCATTCGGAGGACGAACGTATGACAGATGAACAATTAGGAAAGCTTTTTGAATCCTTTGCCAATTTTTACTGGTCGGTACCGGTTTCGTTTGTGATGGACAAACTGCACGACTGGCATCCCGACGTCGCCGCTCCGCAGATCGACCGTGTTCTGAAACGATGTACGGAGAATATTTTCCGGTATCACTGTTGTGTGGAAACGGAAGGATTGGATGAGCCGGAACTTGTGGCAGAACACCTGATTGCGTTAGACGACAATGCTTTTGAATCGTTTATGGCCGCTCGTATTGACGGACCTTTCCTCGATTGCGATGAACAGGAATTGCTTACCGCGAGAACCGAACTGCCGGACATACCGGAGCTCAACGCAATCCTTGCATTCGGCCGGACGGAGTTGGGACTTGACGATGAATGGAACACCCAGCTTGCCGACGACTGCATTTTCCTTCAGCCTTGCGCTTTGTGCGACAAAGAATCCTGGGTGATGCGCGTTCTTGAAAATGAACAATACGGCAAAATACATTTCCGGACGGTGGATCAGGTCCGGCGATTCCGCGAACTGGGCAACAGGTTCTACCTTGTCATGCCGAACCCTGTTTTAAGAGGCTGGCCTCCGGCAGAGATCGAGCATCCACCCGTATTGTCAGACGATATTCCGGAAAGAGACGAGGATATTCCTGACGGTCGACCGGCAATGGACGCGATTTTCGCGCCGTACGGCGGGCGGGAAAAGTTCAGAGAAATGCTTATGCGGAATTCGCAGCATTCGGCAGTCATAAAAAAACAAAAAATCGGAAGAAACGCCCCATGCCCCTGCGGCAGCGGTTTGAAGTTCAAAAAATGCACCTGTCCGGAATATCACCCGGAGTGATTACAATCGATTAACCTGACGATACCTTCGTTTGTTGATTGTTTTGTTTGATGGATATTATCATTACATTACCATGGGAAACGGCGTCGAGCAGATCGGACCGGTTTCCGAAAATCCAAAGGAGGAGAAAGCCGCATGAAAATCAGCTGCACGAAAAAACTGTTGGACTATCTGGAGATCACACCACAGACGCCCGGGACGGAAGACCCGCTGTTTGCCTTGTCCGCCAATCTCCTGGTGCTGAACCGGAGAAAGTGCATCGCCGTCTTCCATGAGGCGTCTGGCTGCGGCTTCCTTTTGTACGGGATCACCGCCAAGGATAAAAAGAACATCCAAAGCAAGCTGGAAGCCGGGCTGCGGAATCTGCTGGCATCGGAAAACATCTCCGGCGACGTGATCGACCGGTATCTGGCCGACTGCGCTTTCCCGGCGGCGCTGTGCAAAAATACAGACCGTTCCGCCGTGACCCGGCTGAACCACTTCTGCAAGCGGATCGAATGGCTCACCAATTGTTATGAACCGGACGATACCTTCCAGACGATGCTGCTGCCGAAGATCAACGACGACCTCCGGATGATGACCGTCGATGGAGAGACAGAAGTTTTTGCCGTTTATGAGGAGCTGGCACGGCTGCTGCAGGAGCGTTACGGGCGGCTTTATCACTGCCGGGCGGGGGTATTTGACGTGACACTGAAGCTGGAAACGCCCTGTGTGCGGCGGGTGACGGTGCCGCTGGATTTTCCGATGTGCTATCTGCACGACATCATACAACAGCTGTTCCTGTGGCAGGACTATCATGGCCACGATTTTATCACCAAAGTGAAAAAGAACGGCCATCCGGCACAGATCGTTACAGATCCGGCCATGTGGGAGGAGGGCATTTTTGCTTTCCAGGATCTTGAAGTGCTAGATGAACAGAAGATCCGTCTGAGCGATATCTTTCCGGGGACGGACCGGATCTTCTACGAATACGATTTCGGCGACGGCTGGGAGCATGAGATCCGATTGGTGGAGATCATAGAAGACGCGGACCTGCCCGCGCCGGTCTGCACGGAAATGACCGGAGACGCGCCGCCGGAGGACTGCGGCGGCCCCTACGGTTTTGCGGAGCTGCAAAGGATCCTGAACGATCCGAAGGATCCGGAGTATGAAGAAATGCGCGAATGGTGTGCCGGGATGCGGTACTGGCAGAAGAACATCCGGTTGATCAATTCCAATCTGCGCCGCAGGTACCTGGCCGGCGCGTGGGATCTGTATTTTCGCTTTGCTGATATGGATGACGCCTGGGAATAACTGAGAGGACGGAACAAATAAACGATCCGCGAACATAAGGCGTCGTAAATAAAGAGTTCACCGAGGTAACGCTACCATCAGGTGCCAGTGAGGGCAACTTCATGTGGGTTCGACTCCCGTCATCCGTACCACGTTAAGTGGACGCTGATTTCCGGCGTCCGCTTTTCGTTTTATATTTGGACATCACATTACTCCTATGCAATACGCCCGCCGTCATTCGGCGGTTTTTTTTTGTTTTTTTCAAAAACACCCCCACAAAAACGGCCTGAAATCTCCATCTCCCCTGCGCGCTTTATTTTGTAAATATTCGTTATTTTGCGATCATCCCTTTTTGTAATCTTTCGGGCAGAGGGAGTGGGGATCTCCCTCTTGTTTTCGCAGGCCGTCACTGCTATAATAAAAAAGAGAAAGCAAAAAAAAGCAAGATACCTCGGTAAAAATCTCATTTACGGAGTTGACGAAGATGAAAAAAGCAGTTTCACTGATGCTCGCAGCGATTATTTTTGTAACGTTCATGCTGCCGGCTTTTGCCGCCGAGGGCGAAACGGGGGCGCTCCGCTTTGACCAGGACGGCAATTTCACGATCCTGCACCTCACGGACTGGCACACGGATTACCCCATGCCCGCCGTGCAGAAGCAGTTTGCAGTTGAGGCGATCGCGGAGGCAAAGCCCGACCTCATCGTGCTCGGCGGCGATATGTCGGGTGCGTCAAAAGAGGAGTATCCCGCGGCGGTAGAGGAGATCTGCGGTCTGATCGCAGACGCGCAGGTCCCCTTTGCGATCACCTTCGGCAATCACGATTACGAGCACGGTATTGCCATCGACGATGTGTTTGCGCTTTACAAAAAATACGGCGGGGCATATTGCGTGAGCGAGGACGACGATCCCGCGCTATTCGGATGCGGCACCTGCAGCCTGCCCGTTTACACAAACGACGGCAGCCGTGTGGCGTATAACGTATATTGCTTCGATTCCGGCAGCGAGGTGATCACGGATTACGCGGCGATGAAAAAAGATCCGTCCCTGCTGCCCGAAGCCCGTTTTGCGGATGCGCGGGTCTCGCAATACGATTCGGTCCACCCGGATCAGATCGCGTGGTATCGGGCAAAGGCGGCAGCACTCAAGGAAGAAAACGGCGGAGAATACGTTCCGTCCGTTGTATTTCAGCATATCATCGTGCAGGAGATCTTCGGCGCGTTCTGGCGCGAAGCGAAAGCAAACGACAGCAAGGGCCTGGTGGAGTTTGAAGAAAAGACCTATAAAATGACGGCGATACCGAGGCTTTCGTGCATAAAGTACGGCTATCTTCTGGAGCGGCCCTGCCCCGGCTACTATAACTACGGTCAGCTTGACGCAATGAAAGAAAACGGCGACGTGAGAGCCATTTTCTGCGGTCACGACCACTCCAACAGCTTCACCGTTGAGATCGACGGGGTGGATATCGTCAACACCCCGAGCGTGAAGCCGCATTCCGGCTTCAAAAAGATCGACTGGGGCGGAAGGATCGTTACGCTGCACGAAGACGGCTCCTACGAGAGCAGAGTCCTCGCAGGGTTTGAGCTTGCGCAGAAAAAAGGGTCGGGCATCATCGGCTCCGGCGGCATTTCGTCCTTTGAGATCGTGTTTACAAAAATCTGGAAAGCCTTTGCGGACGCTTCGCTCCGCTTCTGGAAGCGCGTGAAATAAGAA
>CAMVBR010000103.1 GCA_947165755.1 uncultured Clostridia bacterium | reverse complement strand
CGCTCCCATCATAATAAAAGACGAGATATCAACCAAAACGGAAAAAACAAAACCCGCAAGCCAAACAAGAAAAATGCGAGCGTCTTTCTTTTTGCACAAAAGATACCACACCGGCGAAACCAGCATGATCGGGATTTCGTGATAAATAACTACATTAACAACATCTTTATTGTTTGCAAACTGAATTCCGCACCATATCCAGCAACCGGCAAGAAAACAACAAGAAAGCAGGAAAATCACAACTCTTGCTTTTCCATTTTTCAATTTGTCACGGCTATAATACAAAGCCAAAATAACACAACAGCCGATCCCAACGATATTAACGGCGCCAAAAAGCGTAAAAACAGGGCGAAGCTTCATCAAGTCAATGATATTTGAAGAATTAAACTCCACGCCGGTAAAAAGATATGGGATTACCTTATTCAGCTCTTGCAAACTCCCCATTGCAAGAAGAAGGGTTAGGAACAATACAAAGATTAAGAAAGCGCCAAGGCTAAAACAAAACCATGTACGAATGCATAGAAGGAACGCGTATTTCTTATCACGTTTTCCTTTTTTATATCTGATATTCCATATTATACAGGCTATAAAATAGATTAAATATAATAAAATCAAAAATGGTTCCGCAAGCACAGAAAACGCAAACACCGACCCAATAAAAATGAGTTTCCCTATGCTTTTCTCTTTTTGATCGATCAACAACATCAAACAGACGATCATCATCGCCATGGAGGAAACAGAAAAATAATCGATCGCGTAGTTGCACTCCGGCAAAACGGCACAAAAGAGAAATGTAGAAATCAACCCCCAAATCCCATATGAGCGCAGCTTTATATACATATATGTGTAAAAGATCATATCGATTGCAATAAACACATAACGCATATACAGAATAAGGCCTTCCGTACTTCCGGTAACAGTCGTATAAAACCAATATGGAATAAACGAAAAGAGAGAGGCAAGCTGCGTTACATTCCATTCCTCGATAAGAAGACGATCTCCATTCAAAAGCCTTTGCGGTATAGTATAATAAAAAGCCTCGTCGGGAACACCTACACCAAGCCTTGCTGTTATCAAGAAAAAACAAAGAAGGATTATTCCGAGCCCTATAGTGGCTAAATCACATTTTTCCAATCGCCGGACCATATTACGAATTCGATACATAATAATTTGCACCTGAATCATGATAACTGAAGTTACAATCGAAAACGAACAAAAAAAACACAAAAAAAAGAAACTATAATGCTTAATGACCTTTTCACAAATATAAACTATTGAAAAAATCTCAGTCAAAAAACAGTCCGTATTTCTTACGGATTTTCGGATGCAAAAACAATGTAAAAAAGCTGGCAAAGGTATATGCAATATGAAATCCCAGCTTAAAAAACTCTACCGGCCCTTTGTTCAGCATTGTTCCGAATACATTTTTTACCGTATCAAAAAAGTGCTTTTGAGGGGAAGTGTCATTTTTGAAAAACATCCCCTTCAAGCTGTAATAATTCGCAATCGCGTAAAGCTCCTTTGTACTTATATTTGACGTATTGACGTACAGCTTATCTCCCCATCGCACTCTTGCATACTGATCCAGAGAATTCAACGGTTTTAATCTGTTTGACGCAACAAGCTCATCAAAAATCTGTGTTCCGGGTTGTGGGGTCAAAAGATTCAATACGCCGATTGCGTGATCAAACTTGTTGATCAGATCGATTGTTTCCCGAACGTCATCTTCCGTTTCATCCGGAAAGGCCATCATAAACGTTGTAAGCGGTATAATTCCCGCCTTTGCGCATTCCGTAATATTATCGATCATTTTTTGTTCAGAAACGGATTTGTGAATGTTTTTCTGAATTCTTTTTGAACCGGTCTCAATTCCGAACATCAGGCATCTGCAGCCGGCTTTATATAATAGCGCATAATCTTCCGGATCATTTATGATTCCGATACGCTCATAGCCGGTCCAACAGATATGCAGGTCGTTTTCAATAATAGCGTTACACAGCTCCCGCAGCTGCAGCGGGTTGGCAAACATCAAATCGTCCGTAAACTCAAAACCGTCGACCCCATACGTTTCGATCAGATATTTCATCTCTTCGATCAATACGGAAACCGGTCTCTGCCGCCGTTGGGAACAGTTAAAATCCACGTTGTAACAGAATGTGCATTTCCCCACGCAGCCCTTGGACCAATAGATATGCACCGACCTCTTACATCCATAGCTGGCAGTAAAATATTTTTTCACGTCAATCAGTGACCAGTCCAGCTTTGGCAATACGGAGAGATCCATCAAATCTCTTTGCCCGGTTTCTACATATACGTTATTTTTTATAAATCCCAAGCCTTTGATGTTCTCAAAGGTTTCATTTTTGTCAAACGCCTCGGCCATATCAAGCCAGGTTTGCTCACCCTCCCGAAAAGAGACGAAATCTGCAACATTGCTTTCAAGCGCAAGCCTCGGAATTACCGAAGCCATCGTTCCGCCCCAAACCACAGGGTAATCCATTTTTTTCGCAGTTTTGGAAATCAGGACGGCATTATTCAAGAACTTAAACGAAATCACAGATACGCCGATGATATCGGGCTTATACTGCCTGATACTGTTCCGGATCCTTTTTGCTGAAGATACGTCTGTGCTTATAAACGCCTCGTGCCCGTTTGCTTTGAGAAAGGAAGCAATCGACATGATCCCCAAGGGCGCCGACATCGGACGGTACGACAGCTCAACCTGCGGATAGAAAAACAATGCTCTCAAGTACAAGTCTCCCCTTTTACATTCATTAAGGATCCAACATAAAAACAAGCAGAAATGCAATCAATTGATATACAAGATCGGAGCCGACGTTATTTGATTATTTCTGTATGATCCGTTTTTTATTTTTCGTTGCCCTGTAGGATATACCGTATTTGGCGAGCACACCGGGGAAGCAGTGCGCGTAAAAGAAAATATCCGTAAATTCATACGCGGAGATCCAGAACAACTGCCACGCGAACCGCAGATCGTGCCCCCTGAACTGCTTCAGGACGTCCGCAATATCCTTCTTCGCCAGATCGTAGGCACGGGTCTCTTTCGTGAAAAATTTTCTTGAGAAGCCCTTCCACAAAAAATACGCGCGCACCGCTTTCAGGTCTGTTGTTGATATTTCTGAAAAATTGGGCTTCGGAGAATAGAAAAACTTTACTTTTGAATACGCCTTGAACGTTTTCGGCGGGTCGTATCTGCCGGAAGAAACCAGTTCGTCATACAGCGGCGAGCCGGGCCCGGGCATATAGAAGAAAAAGGTTTTCTGCGTAGCGGCGATCTCGCTTGCCATATGAACGGTTTCCCGCAGCTGCGCCTCGGTCTCACCGGGGAACCCTATAATAAAATTGGCAAGCGTAATGATTCCGGCGGCGCTGCAGTCACGGAAGGTCTGCTCAATCTGATCGTAGGGGATCCCCTTATGGATGCGCTTCATCACCTCGGGAGAACCGGTCTCAACGCCGAAATCGATCCACAGACAGCCGGCGTCTTTCATGATCTCAAAATCCTGCTTTGAAAAAATGCCGATGCGCGTCTGCACGCCCCATTTGAACCGCAGCCCGGATTGCTTGAAGGCGTTGCACTGATAGAGCATTTCCTCGCGGTTCCTGCACCACAGCTCATCCGCGAAATAGATGCAATCCACACCGTGATGGCTGATGAGATATTCCACCTCCTGCAAAAACGTTTCGACCGGACGCATGCGGTAGCACTGCCGGTGGAAGGTTTTGTTGAAACAGAAGGAGCAATTGCCCACGCATCCTTTCGCCATATACAAAAGAGCGGTTTTCTTGCATCCGTACATGGCGCCGAGATATTTTTCAACGTCAACGAGCGTAAAATCCAACGGAGGCAGAATAGAAAGATCGATGAACGGCCGCTCCGCCGTATAAACCAACGCGCCGTCCCGCAAATAGCATAACCCCGGGATCCGCTCCAATTCTCCGCCGGCCGCCATGGTATCCATCAGCTCCAGCCAGGTCGCCTCTCCCTCGCTGATGGAAATAAAGTCGATATCGATATTGTCAAACACAAAGGCGGGGTCCAACGAGGCAAACATGCCGCCCCAGATCACCTTGGCGCCGAACCGTTTTGCCGCAAGGGATACCTTTTCGGCGTCGGTAAAGGATTTCATGGACAACACCGAAACGCCCACCGCATCCGGGCGAAACTGCGCAAGCTCCTGTTCGATGCGCTCGGTCCTGATCGTCCGGTCTATGATTTTTACCGAATGCCCGTGCGCCTGTAAATAAGAGGCAATAGAAAGAAGCCCCAGCGGCATTGCGACCTGCCGGGTATATCTTTCCATTGCCGGATTCACAAACAAAACTCTCATAACAGATACCCCTTATGGGAGATTATCATTACGTTTTCTCGGGCTGAACTTCGCGAATCTCTTTTATAAATAAAAAAGACCGCAAAAGTATACTCATAGCTATTTTACTCCGCATTCAACAGGTTGTCAACATGTCATTTGAAGCGCACCGCCCCGCTCCGCCCAAAACGGCGATATATATTTGCATTGACAACCTACTGAAATGGTAGTATAATAAAATCCGAACTAATTTTTTCAGTTGTGAGGAACAAAAATGAACGTTCTTTTAATCAATCCGAGGTTTGATCGGTATACCCGTACCCTGTGCACCCCTTTGGGGCTGCTTTCGATTGCAACCTATCTTGAGGCGCACGGGCACCGTGTAAAATTACTGAACCGTGCTGCGAAATTTACGGATATTTCACGGGAATTCGACGATTTTCAGCCGGATATGATCGGCTGTTCTTTTCTCTCCCCCATGCCCTTGAAGGACGCTGTTGTGGTTTCGCAGGAAGCAAAAAAACGCGGCGTTTTTGTGGTCTGGGGCGGTCCGTTCGTTTCCAGCGTACCCGAATTATGCTTTTCCCTCGGGTGCTTGGACGTGATCAGCCTGGGCGAAGGAGAGGCAACCATTCTGGAGCTTGCCGAAGCGCTGGAGCGCGGGGAGGACTGGCATTCCGTTAAGGGGCTTGCCTATATGCAGGACGGGCGTTTTGTGAAAACCGAAGAAAGGGAATTTCTCGATCTTTCCCAACTGCCGCCGATCAACTATGAGTTTATTGACGATTACGAGCCGTTGCTGTATACGAACTATAACTACGACGGCGTTTTCGGTATGTACCTTTCCAAAGGCTGCACACAAAATTGCACCTTTTGCTACAATCACGATTTTCACAAAGGCTGCCGCCGCCAGCGCCCGGTGGAGGTGCTGATCGAAGAGGCAAAATACCTGAAAGAAAAACACGGAATCAAAGCGATCTCGTTTACCGACGAGCTTTTCGGCGGGAACAAACAGAACCTGCAGTATATCTGCCGTGCCATGATCGATGCCGATCTCGGTCTGTATTGGGGCTGCATGACCCGGATCGGGATCTTTGACGAAGAGGATTTTCAGCTCATGTACGACGCAGGCTGCCGGTGGATCGAATTCGGCGTGGAAAGCGGCTCCAGAACAGAGCTGAACCGCATGAAAAAAGGCCTGAAAACCGAACGGGTCCCGGTGGATCTGCTGAACTGTAAAAAAATAGGCATCACAACGCTGTGTTATTTTATCGTCGGATTCCCGGATGAAACGGAAGACGAGCTGAAAGAGACCTGCTCCCTCGTGAATCAGATTGATTATACCCGCCTTGTGTGTTCCTATTTCAATCCGCTCGCCGGTTCCGTCATTTTTGAAAAGCTTGTAGCGGAAGGCCGGTTCACCCCGCCTTCTAAAATTGAAGAATACATGAAAACAAAAATCTTTTACTCTCCGAAACCGAATCTTTCAAAAGTCAAAACGAAGGACCTGAAGGTGGTACGCAGCTATATGTTGTGGAAAAGCTTTACTACAAAGCATTACGTTGAAGGGGAGAAAAAAGGTTGGGCAACCGCCAGAAAAGACATTATTGACGCGCTCGAGGCAATCAAAGGCCACGGTTTCAAGCAGGGACTGGAACAGCTGTTTATTACAGGTTACGAATTTTTAGATATCCTTTTCTATGCAAATTTCTTTCCCAAAACAATGAAAAAATACGGACTGAAACGGCGTTGAGCCCCAACGATCTTACATATTATCGCAAATTTATTCCATTTTTATCTTGCAATCGTGTTTTTTTCATGATAGAACGAATATGTATCTTTTTCAGGAGGAACGTTTTATGAAGCTGATCATGAAAAAATCCCTCAGCGTGCTGCTGAGCGTACTGCTGGCGCTCTCGGTATTCGGCGTGCTTGCGTTTGCCGCCGACACGGAGGACGCGATTGAAAACGAAAACGGCGAAGCGGTCGTTAACGAAATCGAAGAAGCAGAAGGGGCCGAAGCGGTCGAGGAAGAGCCCAACGTATGCGAATACTGCGGCCAGATCCACGACACCAACAAGATCGACGGCTTTTTCATCGACTTTTTCCATGATTTTCTCTTCATTGTAAAGGCCGTTACCGGCGCGCCCGCAAAGGCTTTGGAAGAGAAGGAAGAAGCCGAAACGGAAGAGCCCGCTGAGCCCGAAGAGGCTGAAGAAGCCGAAGAGGCCGAGGTTTGCGAATACTGCGGCGAGACCCACAACGTCAACACGCCGGACGGCTTCGTTACCGATTTCATGCACGATTTCCTGTTCATCGTAAAGAGCCTTGTGAACGGTTTCGCACATTTCTTCGACTCCCCCGCCCCCGAAGCGGAAACCGCAGCCGAATAATCTACACTGAAAAAAGCGAGATCCCCGCACCGAACGGTACGGGGATCTTTTTTTGAATGAAGACGGGCTTCGCCCGTGTGAAGTATTGCGGCTTGGCCGCAACGCGAAGGGAAGTGTTTCTTTCATCGTGCCGCAGGCACACTTCAATTAATTATTCATTGCGTCGTATTTGCCTTTGCGGTATTGATAGATGAGATCAGCATCACACGCAAAGAGGAGCAAGCCGCATCGAGAGACTTGAAAACAGTGTCGTCTACGTAACCTGTTTCATGCAGAAGCTCCAGCCAATAACCTGTCTCGTTGGCTTCTTTCAGAGCGATCTGCAGCTTTGCGATAAAATCCGCTTTGCCGTGGGCGTACTGCGCTTCACGGATATTCGCGCCGATAGAGGTACCGGAACGCCCGATCTGATTGGAGATCACGGTTTCATGCTTGTCTTTGAGATCTTTTACAAGGTTGATAATGGAAACGGCGAATGCTTTTGATTGGATTGAAAGTGGATCGTTGCGCATAATCATCCTCCGAAAAAAAACTTTTAATGAAGACGGGCTTCGCCCTGATGAAGTCAGCGCCGTCGGCGCTTAATGAAGACGGCAGCGCTGCTGCCTGATGAAGCGAAGTCGCCCATTTCTCTCTTTTTCTCACTATCATTCCTTCATCAGCAACGCGTCTTCATTCCTTCATCAGCCCGCTTGCGGGCGACTTCATTCCACCACCGAACGAAAAAAACCGCCCTTCGGCGGTTTCGTTCGGTGGTGGAGACATGGGGACTTGAACCCAAGACCTCACG
>CAMVBR010000102.1 GCA_947165755.1 uncultured Clostridia bacterium | reverse complement strand
CGCCGTACACGCCTGCGCCGGAAACCTGCGGCACGTATCGGCGGAGCGGATCTTTGCCGAACTCAAGGGGCTCATGAAGGGCGTATACGCCGCTCCGGTGCTGCGGGAATACCGCGACGTGATCGACGTGTGCGTGCCCGCGCTCGCCGCGCTGCCGGAGGAAGACTACGCCTCCGCCGCAGAGACCGCCGGGGCGCTGCGGGACGAGACCCTCTCCTTCGCGGCGCTGCTGCTGCCGCTGGGGCCGGAGACCGCCGAAGAAGCCTGCCGCGCCCTGAAAACGGACAACAAGTACCGTAGCGGCGTGAAATTCTGCATAGAGCACCTGCATACCGACTTCCCTACCCCGGGGTTCGCCCGCCGCTTTCTGGGCGCGTGGGACAGGGAGAAGTGCGCGCTGCTGACGCGCTTTCGGGCGGCGTACGGCGAAGAGACCGCCCTGCTTCAGGCCGCCTGCGGCGAGAAGGACCCGCCCCCGGGCACGCTGGCGCAGCTGAAGATCGGCGGCCGGGAGCTGGCGGCGCTGGGCATAACGGGCCACGCCATAGGCGAAACGCTGAACGCCCTGCTGGCCATGGCGTCCGAGGGCGAGATCGCAAACGACCCCGCCGCGCTGCTGGAAGCGGCACAAACATTGATACAACAGTAAATTGCAGTGTGTCGCGCTGCAGGCGCGACAGCGATATGGATCCTGCGGATCCGCGATATACCTGTCGGTGCGATATACCTGCGGTGCGATATGTGCCTGCGGCACGTGATAGTTACAGGATCCATATCATATCGCATTGCGCAGCAATATATCGCACGAAGTATATCGCATTGCGCAGCAATATATCGCGCTGCACAGCAGCATTTTAGCATGAATGATCTCGATAAACTGAAATATACATCCGAAAAAACCAATACAAAGGAGAAATATACATGTTTGAACAATTACAATCCATCTGGAGCGAGTACCTGTTCACGCCGGAGACCGGCACGGTTTCGGTGATCCTCGCCGTGCTGAGCGTGGTGGCCATGTGGGTGGTATTCGTAAAGGCCGGGCGCGGCGGCTGGCGTTCGCTGGTGCCCGTGCTCAACCTCTACACCCTTGTGGACATCGCCGATACCACGGGCTGGAAGTTTTTGCTGCTGCTCATCCCGGTGGTGGGCGCGATCTACTACGTTCTGCTCACCTACCGGCTCGCCCGCGCCTTCGGCAAGGGGCTGCTCTTCGCCATCGGCATGATGCTGTTCCAGCCCTTTTTCATGCTGATTTTGGGCTTCGGCAAGGCAAAGTACAGAAAGAGACGGTAAATTGCAGTTTGTCGGGCTCTTTCACTTGGCGATATGTTGCTGCGCAACGCGATATAATTTGCTGAGCAAATTGCGATATATTCCGCTTCGCAGAATGCGATATGATATGGATCCTGCATTTATCACGTGCCGCAGGCACATATCGCGCCGAAGGTATATCGCACCGACAGGTATATCGCGGATCCGCAGGATCCATATCGCTGTCGCGCCTGCGGCGCGACAAACTGCAATCCATTTTGAAGAGGTACCCTCATGACCGGCATCATAGACGTAGGCGGCGGCACCCGAGGCATTTACGGCGCCGGGGTATTCGACCGCTGCATGACCGACGGCATCCGCTTCGATTACGTGATCGGGGTTTCCGCCGGCGCGGCCAACGGCGCGGCCTACTGCGCCGGGCAAAAGGGCCGCAACTATTTATTTTACACCGAATACGCCCTGCGGCGGGAATACATGGGGCTGGAGACCCTGCGGGAGACCGGCTCCTTTATCGGGCTGGACTACATCTATTCCGACCTTTCCAATTCGGACGGCGAAAACCCGCTGGATTACGCCGCCATGATGGCCTCCGGCATCGAATTGGAAATCGTTGCCACGAACGCGCTCACCGGCGAGCCCGTGTATTTCAAAAAAGAAGATATGCGGCAGGACGGCTACGACGCCATCAAGGCCTCGTGCTGCGTGCCCTTCGTGAACCGGCCCTACGTCATCGACGGCGTGCCCTACTACGACGGCGGCGTTTCGGACCCGGTGCCGCTGGACAGGGCCTTTGCCGCGGGCTGCGACAGGGTGGTATTGATCCTCACGCGTCCGCTGAACGCGCAGCCCGGCAGCCTGAGCAGCGCCCTTGCCGTACACGCGCTGCAAAAGGAATACCCGAAAACCGCCGAGGCCATCGCCCGGCGAAACGCTCTGTATGCCGAAGGCGTAAAAAAAGCCCTCGCCCTGCAGGAAGAGGGCAAGGTACTGATCGTGGCGCCGGACGACATCGGGAGCCTGAAAACGCTCACCAAGGACGCCGCCGTGCTGGATAAGCTCTATAAAAAGGGGTTCCGGGACGCGAGGAATATACGCAGCTTTGCGGCGAATACATAATATATCAAAATTCCACATTCCGTTACAAATATAATTATTTCGTTTCCGACCGTTTTGCCTTCACACATAATTGCGCATTACGCATTACGAATTACGCATTAAAAAACAGCTTCGCCCAAAAAACGAAGCTGTTCTTTTTCTTTTGTCAGCCCAGCGAAGCAAGGAACGCGAGCGTATGCTCCGCCGTGAGATCGGCGCGGCTCTCGATGAACAGATGCCCGCCGGAGGTGAGGGTGATATCGGCGCTGCCCTCGGGCAGGTACCCGCGCAGCTTCTGAATGGCCTGCTTCGGGATCACCGTATCGTTGGCGGCGTTGACGTACAGCACCGGCGGCAGGCTGCGGAAGGCCTCGTAATCGGTGGCGGGCAGCATGGAGAAGTTGATGAGCGCCCCCGCCCCGGTGCCGCTGACGGTGTAGGGATCGGTGATGTAGAACAGGTCGTAACCCATGGTAAAGGAGAGATCCATGGTGGCGGTGAGCAGCAGCAGCCGCACCAGCGCCTTCATGCGGGACATGAGCTCCAGCAGCCGGCCCATCACCTTCAAAAAGGCGGGGTTGGACATGGCCATGGCGCGGGCGCCCGAGACGCCGTCGTTGCCCGAGGTGCCGTAGAGCAGCAGGTTCTTTACGCTCTCGGGGTATTTTTGGGCGATGGCGATGGCGATATAGCCGCCCATGGAGTGGCCCGCCACGTACCACGGGTCGGGCGAAAGGCTCGTCATGAGGTCGTGCATGATATCCTCGCGCGGGCGCTTATCGGTTTCTTCCGTTTCGCGGGTGGAGTAGCCGAAATCGGGCAGATCCGCCACCACGCAGGTATAGCCCGCCGCCTGCAGACGCTCGGCCAGCGGCACGAAGCAGTAGGAGGACAGCGCGAAGCCGTGGATCATGAACACCTGCCCCTTGGCTTCCTCGGCCTCGAACACGCGGTAGTGGATGGAGTAATCGCCGGTTTCAAAGAAACGGCTGTTATCGAAGGGGGTATCCATGGCCGCGAAGGCGGGCGTCCACAGCAGCAGGGCGAACAGCAGGCTTAGGAGCAGCGCCAAAGGCTTTTTCAGTTTCGTCATAGCAAACCTCTCGGTATCTTCATATTTTTTATATCCAATTTATTATATTAACATAAACAATTGGATTTTGCAATATTTTTATAAAATCCCTTGACAATCCGCCTTAATTGCGTCTATAATACAAAGCAAATTGAGAATATTTCTCAAATTGGAGATGAAACAAACTTGGCTGCGTATAAAACGAAGCAAAAAGAGATCCTGCTGGAGTACCTGCGCGCCACGGGCGACACGCCGCAAAGCATAGAGGCCATCATCAGCGGCCTGCAGGCGCGGGGCTGCCCGCTGGGGCAGAGCACGGTATACCGCCTCGTGAAAAAAATGTGCGACGAGGGCACGCTGAAATGCTTTACCGAGGGCAAAAAGTTTTTGTATCAGCTGGTGGGCGGCGACGAATGCCACCACCACCTGCATCTGAAATGCACCCAGTGCGGCAGGCTGCTGCACATGGACCACGCGCAGAGCGAGAGGCTGATCGGGGATATTTTCGGGGCGAACGGCTTTGCCGTGAGCGAGGAGGAGACCACCCTGTTCGGCACCTGCGGCGCCTGCAAGATGAATGAAAGGAAACAACAATCATGACCAAAAAAATCATCGCCGTCCTTTTGCTGCTCACCCTTACGCTTTCGCTGTTTGCCGCCTGCGGGGGCAATACGCCGAAGGACGAAAAAAAGCTGAAAATCGTTTGCACCATATTCCCGCCCTACGACTGGGTGCGCGAGATCTTGGGCGACAAACTGGCCGATACGGACCTGACCCTGCTGCTGGATACCGGCACGGACCTGCATAACTACCAGGCCACCGCCGAGGATTTCATTAAGCTCTCGGGCTGCGACCTGTTCATTTACGTGGGCGGCGCCTCCGATATGAAGTGGGTGCCGGATGCCCTTGCCGCCGCGGGGAACATCAACACCCTGAACCTGCTGGAGGCCCTCGGCGACCTTGCGAAGGAAGAAGAGGACGTGGCCGGCATGCAGGCTGAGGAAGAGGAAGAAGAGGAAAGCGCGCTGGACGAGCACGTGTGGCTCTCGCTGAAAAACGCCGCCGCCCTTTGCGGCGCCATCGCCGATACGCTGGGCGAGATCGACCCCGCCAACAAAGACGCCTACGCCGCCAACGCGGAAGGCTACAAAGCGAAGCTGGCCGCGCTGGAAACGCAATATACCGACGCGGTTTCCGCCGCCGCCTTCAAAACCATTTTGGTGGGCGACCGGTTCCCCTTCCGCTATTTATGCGACGATCTGGGGCTTGCCTCTTACGCGGCCTTCTCGGGCTGCTCCGCCGAAACGGAGGCCAGCTTTGAGACCGTGGCCGGGCTCGCCAAAACGCTGGAGGAGCTGGGCCTGCCCGCGGTGGTGGTCACCGAAACGGCGGACAAAAGCATTGCCAAAACCATTATAGAAAACACCGCCGACAAGAACCAAAAGATCGTGGTGATCGATTCCATTCAGAGCGTGACCAAGGAGGCCCTTGCCGCGGGCAAAACCTACCTTGCCGCCATGGAGCAGAACCTGACCGCGCTGAAGGAAGCGCTGAACTGAGGCGGAATACGGCAGAAACCCTTTCTAAATGAGGAATGAGGAATGAGAAATGGAGGCGGCGGCTGCGCCGCATTCAGATAAAATCAGGTATGGACTTCAGTCCATCCATAATTCCTCATTCCGCATTCCTAATTCCTCATTCACTAAACAGAACTGGAGCAAATCATGATCACACAAATTGACTGCAAAGACTTAGTGCTCGGCTACGAGGGCAAGCCGGTGACCTCGGGGCTCACCTTTCAGGTGAACCGGGGCGATTACCTGTGCATCGTAGGCGAAAACGGCGCGGGCAAAAGCACGCTCATCAAGGCCCTGTTAGGGCTCAACCCGCCCATTTCGGGCACCATCACCCGGGCCGAAGGGCTCTCCTCCAACGCCATCGGCTACCTGCCGCAGCATACGGCGGTGCAAAGGGATTTTCCCGCCTCCGTGAAGGAGATCGTGCTTTCGGGCTGCGTGGGCAAGAAGGGCTTTCACCCGTTTTACACCGCCGCCCAAAGAGAGACGGCGGCGCGGCAGATGGAGCGGCTGGGCATTACGCACCTGCAAAACCGCTGCTACCGGGAGCTTTCGGGCGGGCAGCGCCAGCGGGTGCTGCTGGCCAGAGCCCTTTGCGCCACCGAGGAAATACTGCTGCTGGACGAGCCCGTGGCCGGGCTGGACCCGGTGGTGACCAAAGAGATGTATGATATCATCAAGCAGCTCAACGATACGGGCGTGACCGTGATCATGGTATCGCACGATATCGCCGCCGCGGTGCGCTACGCCACCCACATACTGCACCTGAGCCGCACGCCGCTGTATTTCGGCGAAAAGGCGGGCTACCTCGCCTCGGACGCGGGCAGGGCGTTTACGGATCTTTCGGGAGGTGAGAGCAAATGACCTTCGTGGATATGCTGGATAAGCTCGTGATGTATTTCCACTACCCCTTCGTGCAGCGGGCCATGATCGCGGGCGTGCTGATCGCCCTTTGCTCGTCGCTTTTGGGCGTGCCGCTGGTGCTCAAGCGCTTTTCCTTCATCGGCGACGGCCTGTCCCACGTGGCCTTCGGCGCGCTGAGCCTTTCCGCCGTGCTCAATCAGGTGGCCATCGCCCTGGCGGGCACCGCGATCGAGGGCGTGCTGGCCGTGTTCGTAAAGAACCAGATGCTGCTGGTGATGCCGATCACCATGCTGGTGGCGTGGCTGCTGCTGGGGGCCACCAAGCGAAACAAGATCATGGGCGACGCCAGCCTCGCCATGCTGAGCGTGGGCTCGCTGGGCCTGGGCTACCTGATCATGAATAAATTCTCCTCCAGCGGCAATATCAGCTCGGACGTGTGCTCCACGCTGTTCGGCTCCACCTCCATTTTAACGCTCTCCGATTTCGATTTATGGATGTGCGTGATCATGAGCGTGGTGGTGATCGCCGTGTTCGTTCTGTTTTACAACAAGATCTTTGCCGTCACCTTCGACGCGGACTTCGCCACCGCCACCGGCACCCGCGCCGGGGCCTACAACACCCTGATCGCGCTGGTGACCGCCGCCGTGATCGTGCTGGCCATGAATCTGGTGGGCTCGCTGCTGATCTCGGCGCTGGTGGTGTTCCCCGCGCTTTCGGCCATGCGGATCTTCAAGAGCTTTCGCAGCGTGGTGACCTGCGCCGCCGTGGTATCGGTGCTCTCCTCCGCCGTGGGCATCGTGGGCTCGATCCTGCTCTCCACCCCCGTGGGCTCCACCATCGTGGTGGTGCAGCTCGTGGTATTCATCGTATTTTCCATTATCGGCGCCATCAAATCGAAAGGATAACATAAAATGAAAAAACTGATCGCTGTATTTCTCGTTTTCACCCTCGCCCTTTCCTTTGCCGCCTGCGGCACGAAGCCGGGCGATCCCGCCACCACCGACCCCGCCAATACCGATTCGAGCGTCTCCGGCAGCGCCGAGCAGCAAACGGACGTGAACGGCAACGTGATCCCGGGTAACATCCCCGAGGGCGCCGTGACCGGCATCAAGGAGATTTTCGACCCCATGGAGTACACCCTGTATTACAACATCTTCTATCAGGATCAGGGCAACACCTACGACGGGCTGGAATTCACCAAGGTGGGCACCTTCGCCTCCATTCAGGACGAGTGGAGCGGCAAGACCCGCTACTACGTATGGGGCTACAACGACCAGACCCGCTGCTGCGACTATCAGTGGGAGTTCGTGCCCGAGGATCCGGCCTCGCTGCCCGCCAACGGCTCGTATATTCAGGTAAAGGGCACCTTTACCTACACCGAGGATCAGCAGAGCGGCGCGCTGGACCATTACTGGCTCACCGATACCACGGTGAAGGTGTTTGAGGAATACACCCCCGCCGCCTACGATTACGACCTTACCACCATGAGCGCCACGCTGGCCCGCGTGCAGCTCTTCAGCATCCAAAATTACACCGATAAATTCGCAGGCAAGACCGTGCTCATTTACGGCCGCGCCCTGAGCGTGAACCAGCTGCAGCACCCCTACTACGACGAGAGCTGGAGCCTTGATTTCAAGGACGACGA
>CAMVBR010000101.1 GCA_947165755.1 uncultured Clostridia bacterium | reverse complement strand
CCTTTCGGGCTACCCGGTTGTTTTTTTTGTCTGTCTTAACGCGACAGCCCCTTTTGTTCGTTTCAAATAATTATTCTGGTTAACGCGCCGAAGGTACGAAGTAACTTCGGTAGCGCGGCAGGTCTCGCCTGCCGCGCTACCGAAATGTTGTTTACCCCGATAAACCGAAAATCAGGTGTTTTTTCTGAACCCGTCAATTCCGAATTTCGCATTCCGAATTCCGAATTATCACGCCGCATACCCTGTCTATATCCGCGTCGGTCAGCCCCTCGTACAGGGGCAGGCACAGCACGTTTTCGGCCACGCGGGCGGCCACGGGGGTATCGGCGGCGGCATAGCGGCCCCCGAAGGCGGGCGAAAGGCTCGTAAGCGGGTAGAAATACCGGCGGGCGGCAATGTTTTGAGCCGCGAGAGCGTCGCGCAGAGCGTCGCGGGTGCACCCGAAGGCGGCGGGGTCGATCACAACGGGAAAATAGGCGTAATTGCTCTTCACGCCCGGCTGCGCCGGGGGCAGCGCAAGGCCCTTTACGCCGCGCAGGTTTTCGCGGTAACGGGCGGCGGCGGTTTTACGGGCGGCGATACACGCCTCCAACCGCCGCAGGTTGCAAAGCCCCATGGCGGCGGCGAACTCGTTCATTTTGGCGTTGGGGCCGAAGACCCCGGCGGCATCGCCCTGCAGGCCGAAATTCTTCCACCGGTCGAAGGCTTCCTTATTCCCGGCGGTGCGGAACACGGCCGCCCCGCCCTCGATGGTATGGAACACCTTGGTGGCGTGAAAGCTGAACATGGCGGCGTCGCCGAAGGCGGCGGCGGAAACGCCTTTTTTCGTTACGCCGAAGGCGTGGGCGGCGTCGTAGATTACCTTCAGGCCGTGCTTTTTCGCCACGGCCTCGATGACCTCCGTATGGCACAGATTGCCGTACACGTGCACCGCCAGTATGGCGGAGGTGCGGGGCGTGATCTTCTCTTCCAGCTTCGCCGGGTCCAGCGTGTAGTCCTCCGGCAGGATATCGCAGAACACCGGCGTAAGACCCCGGCGCACCAAGGCGTTGGTGGTGGAGGCAAAGGTAAAGGGCGTGGTGAGCACCTCGCCCGTGAGCCCGAGCACGTCCAGAATGCCCTCGAGCCCGCTGTGGCCGTTCACGCACAGCGAAAGGTGCGGTTCCCCGAAGAATGCCCCGAGGGCGGCCTCGAGCGCGGCGTGCTTTTCGCCGCCGTTGGTGAGCATGCGGCTCTCCCACAGCGAGCGGATCTCGTTTACGTATTCGTCGAAGGGCGGCATGGAGGACCGCGTGACTTCTATTTTCTCTTGCATGATTCTCCCCTATTTCAGCAGACGGCGCTTTACGCCCTCGAATATCCGGTTGCCTGCGCCGCGGAATACCCCGAAAAAGCACAGGGCGGCTCGAAAGGCCGTTTTTTCTTTGGCAGGCAGGGCGGCGGCGTAGGCCTTCGCTTTTTCTTTCGCCGTTTTATCGAAGGTCTTGCGGTATTCGGTGAGCCACAGGTGCGCCAGATGGAAGCTCACCGCCCCGTGGAAGCGGCCCCCGGTTTCGGTATCGAAGGCGGCGAGCCAGGCGGTTTCGGCGGCCACGTGGGCCGTATCGGTCTCCCCTTTGCGCTGCGCGGTCCACGAATCGCCCATGGCGAAGCGGTAGGCGCCTAAGATCATATCGATATAATAGATTTTGCCCTTCGCTGCGGCCAGCGCCTGCAGCGGGTAATCGTATACGTCCGCCATTTTGCGAAAGGCGGGCCATGCATCCGCGATATCGCGCCGCACCATAACGGAAACGGTGGGGCAGAACATACCGCCCCGGCGGATCACCTGCTGCGGGGGCACGTAGCCGGTCTGCTTCACGGGGCGGAACGGGCGCGTTTCACCGCCCGCCCGGAGTTCTGTGACCGCGTGAAAGCTGAGAGCGATCTCCGGGTCCGCCTGCATAGCGGCGGTCTGCACGGCGAGCTTATCGGGAGAGGTCCAGTAGTCGTCCCCCTCGCAGATGGCCACGTATTTGCCCCGGTGCATGGGTGTGAGCCACGTTTCGGCGATGTTCACCCGGTGATACTGGTTTTCCGTTTGCAGGATCGGCACGATGATATCAGGGTATTTTTCCGCCCACGCCCTTATGATCTCGGGGCTGCGGTCGGTGGAGGCGTCGTCGTGCACGATCAACTCGAAGGGAAAATCGGTTTTCTGGGTCACGATGCTCTCTATGGTCTGCCCAACGGTATCCTGCTGGTTATAGCACAGGCACACCACGGTGACCAACGGCGCTGTTTCACGGTTCATAGGTTCTGTAAGCTCCGCTCAAAATATCCTCCCACCAATCCCGGTGGGCAAGGTACCACGCCACGGTGCGGGCAAGGCCGGTCTCAAAATCGGTTTGCGGCGCCCAGCCCAGCTCGCGCCGCATTTTCGACGCGTCGATGGCGTAGCGCAGGTCGTGCCCCTTGCGGTCCGCCACGTGGGTGATCAGGGCTTCATCCTTGCCCAGCAGGCGGCAGAGGGCGCGCACGATCTCGATATTCGTTTTTTCGTTGCTGCCCCCCACGTTATACACCTCGCCGGGCGTTCCCTTCGTCAAAATCAGATCCACGGCGCGGCAGTGATCCTCCACGTAGAGCCAGTCCCGCACGTTTTTGCCCTCGCCGTACACGGGCAGGGGCTTGTTTTGCAGGGCGTTCACGATCATCAGGGGGATCAGCTTCTCCGGGAACTGATAGGGCCCGTAGTTGTTGGAGCAGCGGCTGATAGTGGCGGGCAGGCCGAAGGTGCGGCAGTAGGCGCCCACGAGCAGATCCGCCGATGCCTTGCTTGCCGAATAGGGCGAGCTGGCCTTCAGGGGCGTGGTCTCGGTAAACAGCAGGTCGGGCCGGTCGAGGGGCAGATCGCCGTATACCTCGTCGGTAGATACCTGATGAAAGCGCTTTACGCCGTATTTCAGGCTGCAGTCCAGCAGCGCCTGCGTGCCCAGCACGTTGGTTTCCAGAAACACGGCGGGGTTCGATATGGAGCGGTCCACGTGGCTTTCAGCGGCGAAATGGACCACCGCGTCGGGGCGCTCCGCGGCAAACAATGCCTCCATGGCGGCGCGGTCGCGGATATCCGCCTTCACAAAGCGGAAATTCGGCTGCCGCAGCACGGGGGCGAGGGTGGCGAGATTGCCCGCGTAGGTGAGGCAGTCCACGCACACAACGCGCCGTTCGGGGTGCGCCCGCAGCGTGTAAAAGATAAAGTTGGAGCCGATAAACCCGGCGCCGCCGGTGACAAGCAAAGTCATGGGAAACTCCTTTGTGGGGAAAGTAGATGAAAAATGCGTAATTCGTAATGCGTAATGCGTAATTATGTTCACCGAGTTCAATTACGAATTACGAATTGCGCATTACGAATTATAAAAAACCGTTTGCCTCCAAATCAATGATACAGCACTTCCCCTTCCGCCACGCGTTTGAGGTACGCGCCGTAGGGGGAGGCCCCGTAGGCGTCGGCGGCGGCAAGCAGGGCGGCGCGGTCGATCCAGCCCTTGCGGAAGGCGATCTCCTCGGGGGCGGAGATGACCAGCCCCTGATGCTTCTGAATGGACTGCACGAACACGCTCGCGTCCAGAAGGCTGTCCATGGTGCCGGTATCCATCCACGCAAAGCCGCGGCCGAAGAGCTGCACCTTGAGGGCATCCGCCGCCAGATAGAGCTTGTTGAGATCGGTGATCTCCAGCTCCCCCCGGGGCGAGGGCCGCACCTGCCGGGCGAAATCGCACACGCGGCCGTCGTAAAAATACAGGCCGGTCACGCAGTAGTTCGATTTGGGACGTTCGGGCTTTTCCTCCAGCGAGAGCACGTTTAAGTCGGCGTCAAATTCCACGATGCCGAAGCGGGAGGGATCGGGCACCGGGTAGGCGAAGATGGTGGCAAAGCCCTGCGCGGCGTTTTCCACGGCCTGCGAAAGGTTGCGCGAAAAATAACCGCCGTAAAAGATGTTGTCGCCTAAAATCAGCGCGGCGGGCTCCCCGGCGAGGTAATCCTCGGCGATCAGAAACGCCTCGGCGATGCCGGCGGGGCGGGCCTGCTGCGCGTAGGAAAAGCGCATACCGAACTGGCTGCCGTCCCCCAGCAGCGACCGGAACCTGCCCTGATCCTTCGGCGTGGAGATGATCAGCACGTCCTGAATGCCCGCCAGCATCAGCGTGGAGAGCGGGTAGAAGATCATGGGCTTATCGTATATGGGCAAAAGCTGCTTCGAGGTGACGCGGGTGAGCGGATACAGCCGCGTGCCCGACCCGCCTGCGAGAAGGATGCCTTTCATGGGAAACCCCCTTTAAAAAATTAGGAATTAGGAATGAGGAATGAGGAATGAGGAATGACTATCGTTTTGTCGGTTTATTCCTTAAAATCGATCAGCGCTTCTACGCTCTCCGGGCCGAAGGCGGGCATGCCGAAGGCGGCGGTGAGGCGCTGCCGCTCGGCAAAGGAATCGTCGATGGCGACGGCCCTCGGGGAGGGGAAAATGCAGTCCGCCTTCTGTTTGCCCTCGGGCACGGTAACGATCTCATCAAACAGGCCCGGGTACACGCGGCGGGCTTGCAGGTCGGCGGTTACGTCGCCGATATGGCGGGTAAGCAAAATGATCTTAACGCCCTTTTCGGCGCACTGATACAAGAACCGCAGCAGCGTCAGGTTGAGCCGCCCCTTTACAATGAGGGTATCGTCGTAATCCACGTAAACCTCGTCGTAATCGAGGTCAAGGGTAAACGCGTTATACAGCGCCCGGTCCACGGCGGCAAAGCCGAGCTGCGGCGCTACGGCCACGTCCGTTTCCATGGCGTCGTATACCGTGAGCAGGGGCAGATCCACCCCCAGCGCCCGGTTCAGGCCCATGGCCCCCGCCACCCGGGGCGCGCACTCCAGCAGCACGGGCTTACCCGCGGCGTTCTCTTTGATCTGAAAGAACCATGCGCCGCGCATACCAAGCCTTCGGCTGATCGTTTCGGCCATGGCGTTTACGGTTTCATCGGGCGGGCACGCTTCGGAGCGCACGCTAATGCCGCTTTTCACCCGCGCCCGGGTGCGTTTCAGCACGTAGCGCAGCGCGCCGTGCCGGTCCGTGAAGCAATCCACGGTGTATTCGGCGCCGGGCAGATATTCGGCGATCACCTGCGCCCCCTCGGCTTCGGTGAGGGCGGCCGCCAGCAGCCCCGGGGAATCCGCCCGCTTCGCGCCCGCGCTGCCCTGCCCTACGGCGGGCTTCACGAACACGGGATAGGCCTCCACCGCGGCGGGCGACGCGTACACCTTCGGCAGAAAACCGCAGCCATCGAGGGCGGCGTAGGTCTTTTCCTTGCTACGGCAGATCTGCACCGTTTCATCCGACGGGGCGATCAAATTCGCATGCAGGCTTTCCCGGTGGGCGCTCAAAAACGCCTGAACGCTGTCCAGCGCGGGATAGATCAGGTCGACACCAAGGCGGTCGAGCACGGCGTTGAAGGCCTCGATAAAGCCGGGGGCGTGGACCGTAGGCAGACCGCCCGCGTAATTCTTATATACCGCCTCGCCGTGGTCCGGCACGCTGGAAGCGCCGAAGAGCGTGATGAGGCGGGCGTCCTTCAGGGCGCGGTGCAGCTCCAACCCGATCTCGGAGCCGCAGGGGAACACCAGCAAACGGATCTCCTTCATTCACTCCGCCTCCAATCCGCGTTTGATCGCTTCGGTGATGCGGGCGGCGTCATGCCCGTCGTTCACACCGTCGAAATAGAAATAGGCGCGCCGGTCCAGCCGCCGCCGCTTATCCCACACCGGGTCCTGCAAATAGGTTTCGATCAGGGGAAAGGCGTTTTCCCACTTGTAAACCACGGGGCCGGGGGCGCGGGAAACGAAATCCAGCGTAAAGCCCGCCTCGTTGGCGGCAAACCAATCGAAATCGGGGCACAGGAAGATCACGGGCCGCTCCGGGCCCACAAAATCCATGGCGATGCTGGAATAATCGGTGACGAGGGCCGTATACTCCCCCAGCGCCGCGTAAATATCGGGCGTCTGCTGCCGCGCGATGCGCGAAAAGCCCGCAAGCCCTGCGTCGATCAGTTCGCCGTAATCCCGCCACGTATGGGGGTGCAGCCGCAGGTGCAGCACGGCGTTTCGCTCTTCCATCAGCCGTTCGATGGCGGGGGCGTGGGCGAGAAAATCCTCTATGAGCGCCTTTTCGTGCGCCGCGTCGAACCGGTAGGTGGGGGCGTAGAGCACCTTGGCGGGGGCCGCAGCCCGGGCCGTTTGCAGCATGGGGGCGATACGGGGGTTCCCTGCCCTTACGCGGGCGGCTTCGGGCACGCCCCAATAGCTCAATATGGTCTCCTCCCGCTCGGGGCCGGTATCGGTCATCAGAAAATAGGTCTCCATCTTCTCGCGGAAGGGGGCGCAAAAGCGGTATTTGAGCTTTTTATACGCCCGGCGCAGACCGCCGTCGTCCGGGGAAGGCAGAATATCGCGGCTATAGCGCACGCCCCGCTCGGTGGTATTGCGCACGCCGTCTTTATCGCCCATGGCCTTAAAGCCCACGCCGTGCCAGAGCTGCACGATCCTCGTGCCGTCGTTCAGACCCCATTCGGGCGAATAATCCGTCATCACGAAATGGTCGGTCACGGCCACCGCCGCCCGGCACATGCAGTCGATCCCCTCTTTGGAATCCATGCGCAGCACGGGCTTGCCCTCTGCCTTCAGTTTGCCGAAAACCTCGTCGCTCACGGTGAGCCACACGGGCCTGATCTCGGGGTGCCGGCGCAGCAGATATTCGTAGAAATACTTCGCGTTATCCATATAGCAGTTCCGGCGAAAGCCCGAAAACACCCAAAGCGCGTTCTCTTTGGGCACGTGGGTGTATTTCCAATAGTTAAGGTACCCCATTACGTAGTACCTGAGCCGCAGCAGGGCCTTTTTCGCCAGCACAAAAAAACGGGAAAGCATTTGCGTAAACACTCCGGTGTGTATAGATAATATTATTTTAACATAACCCGAACAAAAAAACAACAAAAAAAGCCTATAAACTGCAATTATCCGAATCAAAAAAAAGCCCGTGCCGAAGCACGGGCGGGGAAACTGCGTTCAGTTCAGGGTGATGCTCACGGTGGTGGTGGCAGTGATGTTATCGATCATGAACGTGGTGGTGTAGTAGGTTTCGCCGGTGGCGCGGTTGCGCTTGGCCGTCCACACGTTGGCATAGCCGCCGTTGGGGTTGCCGGGATCCCACGAAATGCGAAGATTGTCTCTCGCCGCTTCATCGTAGGTAACGATCTCAACGGTGACGCTCTCGCCGCCCATCACGTTGAACTGCTCCATACGGAAGGGATCGTCGTTGCTGGTGCCGGTGACCAGCGTGTAGTTGAGCAGCTTATCCTTCTGCAGCTGGGTGACAGCGCCGTATTTCTCGTAGTTGATGTTCTCGTTGATGTTCACGGTGTAGTAATTCAGGTTGATCACCTCGTCCAGGCCGAGGAAGCTGGTATCGATGTGGAACACGTCGAGGATCATCTTGATGATGCGCTTGAAGTAGGTGAGGATATCGTTCTTCTTGGTTTCTCTGATGCCGCTCACGCTCACCTTGCATTCGGAGGTGATGTTGTTGATGGTATAG
>CAMVBR010000100.1 GCA_947165755.1 uncultured Clostridia bacterium | reverse complement strand
ACGTCCTTGAGCAGCGCCACGGCCTTGGAAAGGCCCTCGTTCTGGCTCATGAGGCTGTCTTCATGCTCGATGGAAAGCACGTGGTCGTAGCCCACGAGGCGCAGGTTGGAAACGATATCCTTCCAGTAGAGCGCGTCGTTGCCGTAGCCCACGGAGCGGAAGATCCACGAGCGATGGATCTCGTCGGCGTAGGGCTTGGTATCCAGCACGCCGGTGCGGGCGGTGTTGTATTTATCCATGCGGGTATCCTTGGCGTGTACGTGGAAGATGGCGTCGCCCAGCGCGCGGATGACGGCCACGGGCTCCATGCCCTGCCAGATCAGGTGGCTGGGGTCGAAGTTGGCGCCCATTTCGGGGCCTACGGCCTCCCTGAGGCGCAGCATGGTATCGGTATTGTAAACGCAGAAGCCGGGGTGCATCTCCAGCGCGATCTTATCCACGCCGTGGGCCTTGGCGAACTTCACCAGGTCCTTCCAGTAGGGGATGAGGACCTCGTTCCACTGCCATTTCAGCACCTCGGTAAAATCGTTGGGCCAGGGGCAGGTGACCCAGTTGGGGTATTTCGCGCCCTCGTGGTCGCCGGGGCAGCCCGAGAAGGTGTTGATCTGGTGCAGCCCAAGCTGCTCCGCCAGAAGGATGGTTTTGCGGATGGTCTCGTCCGCCGCCTTGGCCTCGGCCTTGTTGGGGTGCACGGGGTTCGAGTGGCACGAAAGGGCGGAAATGCCCATATCGTATTCCCTGATGAGCCCCTTGAATTCGTCCAGCGCCTTGGCGTTTGAAAGCAATACGTCGGGGTTCGCGTGGGCGTTGCCGGGGTAGCCGCCGCAGCCGATCTCTACCATTTCGATCCCCAGACTCTTAAAATACTGCAGCGCCTTTTCCAGCGGCAGGTTGGAAAGCAAAGTTGTGAATACGCCGAGTTTCATAGGATACCTCCAATAATTATAATAAAAATAGCGAATGAGGAATGAGGAATGCTCCCGATCCTCAATCATTCATTCTAATTTTCAATCTGCATTGGCTTTGAGCCACGCCATGCTTCTGGTCACGTCCGAAAGGCCGTCCGGCACGGGGTCGTCGTTTTCGAGCACCAGCCATTCGATGCCCGCGTCCTTTGCCGCTCTTACCACGGCGGCAAGGTCGTTTTCGCCCTCGCCCAGCGCCATGGGGGTATGGCCTACGCCGTCCTTGATGTGCAAAGAAACGATGCGGTCTTTGTTTTCGGTGATCAGCTTGTAGTTATCCTGCCCCGCGGCGAAGGACCAGTAGGTGTCGATCTGCACGTGGCAGGCCGCCTTGATGCGCTCGAAGATGGTGCCGGGCTTTTCGGCGAACATGGGGGGCTCGAATTCCCCGGTGTGGTTGTGGAAATACACCTTCATGCCGCGTTTGGCGGCGGTCTCATCCGCCTTGCCCATCACGTCCGTTACTTCCGTGAGGGCGTCTTCTGTCTTCGTGTCGGCGCCGCCGATGCCCACGATATCGCAGCCCAGCGTCTGCATGAAGTCCAGCGTGGCCTCGATACGCTCGGGGCGCAGGTCGTCAAGGCCCATGTGCGCGCCCACGCATTTCAGGCCCACCTCGTCCAGCTTTGCCTTCAGCGCTTCGGCGGAAAGGCCGTAGTACCCGGCGAATTCCACGCCGTCAAAGCCGATGGCCTTCACTTTTTCAAGGATGTTCAGCATATCCTCGCCGCTGTGGATGTGGTGCCGCAGTGAATATAACTGTACCGCAAATTTCATATATTTTCCTCCTTTAAAAGTTCGTTCATAAAAAGCTCGTATACCGCGTCGATCACGCTTTGGTCCTCCACGCCGATGTAGGTATCGGTGGGGGAATCCAGCTCTTCGGCGATCTCAAAGATATACAGCTTGCCGTTATACGAGGGGCTGTCGTGCTCCGACAGCATCACGGCGTAGTCCGTTCCCTCGTATTCGATCACGGCAAGGATCTCAAAGTTGTTCGCCCGGCCCTGTTCGTCGGTAAAGCTCACGAAAAATTCTTTGTCCTCAGGATGCTTCATAAATAACTCCTTTGTTGATCTTCACAATGTTGCTGAAATCCAGCAGATCCTCCAGCCCGATGGCGCAGCGCAGGATCAGCCGCGCGTCGGCGGGGGTCACCTTGCCGTCCCGGTTCACGTCCGCGGCCCGCAGGGGATTGCCCGCAAAACGGATAAAGCCGATGGCCGCTCTGAGCGTCAGCCGCGCATCGACGGTGGTCACCTTCGCGTCGTCGTTCACGTCGCCCTTTTGGTAATACGGGGAAATGTTGACGGTAAGCAGATCGGAAAACTCGCCGTAGGTCACGGCCACCGTCTGGGGGCCGGTCTGCTTTGGATCGATCCGCTGCAGCTTATAGTTTTTGATCTCTTTTTTCTCGCCGGACGTATATACGAGGTACGCCCTCATTTCGGTCAGGTCGATGGGCTCTCCCAAAATAAACGTGAGCACCTTCGGCGTGATCAGCTCCAGCGAAACGGGCGTATCCAGCGCGTAGGTGAAATCCAGCGATACGGACATACCGCCGTAAGAAACGGTAACGGTGTTCCCCGGGCCGAGCACGAAGGCGGCAGGGTCGCAGGTGACCTTGCAGCTGTTCGGCAGGATCGTTTCCGTAATGCCGTTGTCATACGCCGCCGATAGGGTGAGGCCGGTCAGGTCCGGCGCGGCCGAATTGGAGTAGGCGATCATGCTGTTGGGGTAGGTGGCGATCTCCAGCCCGATCAGCTTCTTTTTCGCGGCCGTCACCTTGAACGATACGTTCACCTCGGGGTATTTGTAATATACGTTCACCGTGTGGTCGCCCCGCCTGAGCGCGGCGCCCTCGGTCTCGTTGTGGCAGCCGATCACCGTAAAATCGGGGTCGCGCAGGATCTCAGCCGCGTCAAAGGTTTTGTCCGCCCTGCCGTCCGTGTAGCTCACCCTAACCTTCAGCCCCGAAAGGGAGAGGGTCTGCCCCTCGATATAAGCGGTTCTTTCGGGGACGGAGAGCAGCGTCATGGCCTTGATCGGCACCTTTGTTACCGTAAGCGTAAACTGCGCGCTGAACACCGCGCCGCCGGGGGCGGTATAGAACACGTAGACCGTCTTTTCGCCGCAGCGGGAAAAATCGGGCAGATACAGGCGGTACCCCTTCACGGGCGCGTCGGCCTTGCCGTCGGCATACGCGGCCTTTACCGTGAGCCCCGCGGGGTCGAAGGCCTCTTCGCCCTCGATATAAGCGGTTTTCGCGGGCAGGGACGCGATATAAATGTTTTTGATCTTTTCCGTGTTCTGCGCTTCGCCGCCGCAGTAGGCGAGCAGCCCCATATATACCCAGCCGGTGATACCGCCGGAGCGGAGGGTGATCTTGCCGAAATCGTTCTGCGTTTCGGTCACCGTGACCACCGTGCCCTCGGGCAATACCGCAATGGGCAGGGTTGCCGCGTTGGGCTCGGGCAGCACGTTGGCAAAGACCGACGCTACCGCGTACTGCGCGCCGTCGGCAAAGGCGGGTATTATGAACGTGAAGAGCAGCGCCGCCGTGATCAGGCAGGCAAGCGTTTTTTGCTTCAAATCGATCTCTCCCATCGTTAAATGCGGCCAAGCTGCCGCAGGATCACCCGGGGCGAATCCAGCCCTATGGCAAAGCGCAGCGTCTGCCGCGCCGTGGCGGTGGTCACCGTGCCCGCGCCGTAATAATCCACGCGGCCAAGCTGTGTTTTTGTAAAGGTATCCAAGCCTACGGCGGCGCGGAGCGCCGCGCGGGCGTCTTTCGTGGTGATATCGCCGTCGCCGTCCGGGTCGCCCCAGTGTTCTTTTTTCACGGTCTCGTCGTCCTTTTCATCGGGCGTGAGCCATTTGGCGTAAAGCACCGTATCCCCGAGCTTATCCGCCGGAATGCGCGTGACCGGCTCGCCGCTGAGGGCGGCATTGTCGAACCACCCGCAAAACAGATACCCGAAGGGGGCGCTGATATCATATAAAGGGGTTTCCTCGCCGTAGAGGCGGGTGAGGGGATTGTGGGAATTATCCGTGTATACGAAATACCCGGGACGGGTGGTGAGCACGTAGTTGATCTTATACGTCCGCTGCGTCCAGTGGGCGGTGAGCGTAACGTCCTCGGTGTTGGCGGGGATCCTGCTCAGGTAGCCGCCGCTCTTGCCGCCGCTCCAGCCAGCGAAAACGTACCCCGGGCGGGTGGGATTTTGCAGCGTAAGCTCGCCGTAGGGCAAAAACGGAAAGGCCGGGTTCGGGTTCTCGGCGTCCGCCTCGATCTCATAAACGATATGCGCCGTGGCGGGGCAGGAGAGGGGGGGCAGCGCTGCGGTATCGGATGCGTAGGTATAATTGCCGGGCGTATTCAGCACGATGCTGAATTTCAGCCGGTAGGTAAACGCGGCGTGGGTATAAAGCCCGGTGCGTACCAGCGCGGGCAGCAGATCGCGCGCAAGGGTGAGGGTAAGCGAAGGCGCCGTTACCGGGTACGCGCCAACAACAACGGTGACGCCGCCGGTCTCTATTTCCGCCAGCAGCAGGGTCTCGTAGGTCACCCAGCCCTCGCCCGCGGCGATCAGCATGGCGTCGGAATACTGCGCGCGCAGCTTTTCGTATACGGCGCGGCGTTCGGTTTCATACCCGGCCGCGTCGGGGCAGGAAACGGAAAATGTAAATTTGATATCGTTCTCCCCGGGAACGGTTTCTTTCAGGCTCACCCCGGGCGCGCCGAAGATCTCCGCCGCGTGTACCGCGGGGAGCCATAGAATTATGAATAATATAACGAGTATTAAGGAAAGCGTTTTTTTCATCGGTCGTGCCTCCGCTCCTTATTATAATTGTTTTTGTTTGCCGCGTCAATGGAAGAAAAGGGGAAATTTCAGTTTAGCGCTATGCGCTAAACTGAAATTTGCGCCGTTCGCCGTTCGCCGTTCGCGTTTGATTCTTTGGCGAAGATGCAAGCCAATGTTTATTGATGTTTGATGGTTGTTTATTGTTGATGTTTCAAGGAAATGGCTGCTCACAGATAGAACTCGCCATATTGCGAAAAGGTTGGGTTTCGATGCGAACGGCAAACGGCGAACGGCGAACGGCTGTCGCGCCTCCGGCGCGACAAACTGCCAATTTATCCAACAAATCCACCTCTACTGCCGCATATCCATAAATTTCCTCCCCGTCGGTTTCGGCGGAATCTTGACAAAAATGTGTTTTTTGTGTAAATTAACGTAGGAAGACCATAACAAAATAACAACAGAGGAAGAAGTTTATGAAAGCGATCAAGGTTTTGTCCCTGCTGCTGGCCGCAGCCATGCTGTTCGCGCTTACCGCCTGCTTCAACGTGAGAATTGTATTCCCCGAAACGGGCTCCGTAACCCAGCCCACCCAGCCCACGAACGCCTACGTGCCCGCGGATGCCTCTCAGACCGCGCCGAGCGAGCCCACCACGGGCGAGCAGCTTACCGACGCCGCGCTGCCCACGTCCGAGCCCACGCAGCCCTCCGCGCCCGATACCACCGCGCCGCAGCCCCCCGCAAGCGAAGCGCCCACGGAGCCTACTGCCGAGGCGAAAAAGACGCCCGATCAAATGAGTAACGAAGAGCTGCTGCAGTTCTTCAACACCTCCCTGAACCGCATCAAGAGCGAAAAGATCGGCTTCAAGAAGAGCAAGCTCACCTCCATTCTGGATCTGCAGCTTTCCAACTCACTGGCCAATACGCTGGTTGGCTTTGTGAAGGGCGCGCTGCTCTCCGATACGGCGGACGAGACCACCGTGGCCAAGGGGCAGGACAGCGTCTCCGTTTTCTCCCCGCCCGGCAAGTCCTACGTTTCCACCCTGCAGCCCGGCGATCTCACCTCCATCTCCTGCGCGAAGAACGGCGACGTTTACGTGATCAGCGTGGCGGTAAAGAGCGAGACCAACCCCACGTGGGAGGGCAGCGCCATGAGCCGCGGCTTCGATTTTATGACCGTGGACGACGTGGTGAATATCTACGCCCCCAAGGTGGGCGCCACCGTGGCCGAAAAGGACATCGAGGTGGTTTTCTCCGACTGTACCGCCAAGCTCACCGTGACCGCCGAGGGGCAGGTGCAGGCCTTCACCACCTACGTGAAGGGCGTTATGAATATGTATAACGCCAGCATCAAAAAGGGCGTTACCATCAATACGGACCTTGCCATCACGCTGGCCAGCACCACCGACTATACCGATTTTGTTTATTGATTCGGTTTTTTTCATAAACGCACTTGACAATTTTCCGCGTTTGTTGTAAATTAATTGTTGTATAGCGTTTCTATACGGACTATTCACACGGAATCGATCCGAAAATATTGAAAGGGGTTTCAACCTGATGAAGAAAAACATCCTCAGAGTTCTCTCTCTGGTCCTCGTGGCCGCCATGGTCGTGATCTGCGCGTCCTGCACCCAGACGATCAACATCCGCTTCGTGGATAAAGACGGCAACGATATCAACTTCGGCGCCGTTCCCGCCGCCAACACGGACGTAACGCCCACCCAGAACACCACGCCCGATACCACCGCGGCGCCCGTAAACGAGCCCAGCTCGGCCGATACGCCCAGCGAGAGCCAGCCCGCGCCCGGCGAGAGCACCACCGCCGCTCCCACCGACAGCACCACCGCTGCTTCCACCGAGAACACCACCGCGGCTCCCACGCCGGATACTACCGCTGCGCCCACCAGCACGGTTCCCAGCAGCAAGGAAGAGATCTGCAACTTCTATGCCAAGGCTGTAAACGACATCAAGAACAACGGCTCCGCTTCCTACAATAAGAAGGAGTTCCAGACCATCACCAACTTCAACATCACCGGCAACAGCATCGCCGACGGTCTTATCAAGAGCATCGCCAGCAATTACTTCAAGGATGAGAGCAAGGCCGACCTGCAGGTCGCCGAAAAAGGCCAGGATTCCTCCAAGAGCAAGATGCTCGGCTGGAACCTTACCGATCTGAGCAAGGTTGTTTCCGCTTCTCTGAACCAGAACGGCGGCAACTACGAGATCACCATCAAAATGGCCGATGAAGATACCCCGCACAAGGGCGGCGGCAGCCATCTTGACGCTGTAGGTTCCGTACTTCTTTGGGAAGATATCGAAACCGAGCTCAACGGCATCGGCCAGCTGAAGGAATGGCAGGGCAACGTGCACGTGGTTTACACCAACTACACCATCACCGCCACCATCACGCCCGATGGCAAGCTGGTCAATATGACCCACCATACCGACGTTGACATCCAGATCAACCACGCTAAGATCATCATCAGCCTTGACAACAAGAACGTCGCCATGGAGAACACCGTGAGATTCACCGATTTCGTATATTGATTCTCAATCACAAACCGAAAAAGCACGCCGAAAGGCGTGTCTTTTTTTTGTAGGGGGTGCGGTATTTTCGCCGTTCAACGCGACGACAGCGCGGCTTACCGGTAGCACGGCTGACCCCAGCCGTTTTGTGCGGCGACGCGGTCCCCCGGAATGGAATGGAGCGGGGGCCCGGCGGCGTACAACGAAAGCCTGCCTATTTATTTTTGTGCACAAATTATGAGGTGAAACCATGCCTGATGCAAAATTTGATAAAAAACATCGTTTGGAAGGGTTCAATTATTCATCACAAGGTTCTTATATGGTAACTTTTGCTAGATCGGAAGAGCACACGTCTGAACTCCAGTCACACGCTCGAATCTCG
>CAMVBR010000099.1 GCA_947165755.1 uncultured Clostridia bacterium | reverse complement strand
CGAACGACGTGGCCATGCCCGGGGAGAAGGGCCTTTCCCGCCTGCACTGGCTGGCGGAATTTTTCGTAAAGCACGGCTTTGAGACCGAGATCGTGACCGCCGATTTTCAGCACTGGGAAAAGCGCTACCGCACCGAGGACGATATGCTGCGCATACGGGAGGGATCGTACTGCCGGGTGACCTTCATCCACGAGGGGGCGTATACCAAAAACATCGATCCCCGGCGCATTTTCAGCTACCGGACGCTGGCGAAGAACGCAAAGAAGTATTTGGAGCAAAACGATTACGACCTGGTTTACGCGCTGATCCCCGATAACCACCTTTGCGCCGTGGCGGGCAACTACGCCAAGCGGCGCGGCATCCCCTTCGTGGTGGACGTGGAGGACCTGTGGCCCGAGGCCATGCGCATGGTGCTGGATATCCCCGTGGTGAGCGACCTGCTGTTCTCCTACTTTACCGTGAACGCAAAAAAGGCTTACCGGCTGGCGGACGCGGTGGTGGGGTCCTCGGACGAATACCGCGACGAGCCGAAAAAATACGGCGTAACGCCGCCCATGAGCGCCACCGTTTACGTGGGCACGGAGCTCAAACGCTTCAAGAAGGGCGCGAAACGCCACAGGGACGAGATCGTGAAGCCCGAGGGCGAATTTTGGGTGACCTACGCGGGCACGCTTGGCGCCAGCTACGATCTGGAAACGCTGATCGAAGCCGCCGGGCTGCTCCATGAACGCGGCCTGACCGCCGTTAAAACCGTGCTGCTGGGCGCGGGCCCCGAGGAGGATAAGCTGAAAGCCGCCGCCCTGAAGAGCGGGGCCGACGTGCGCTTTGCGGGCTACCTGCCCTACGAGGAGATGGCCGCCTGGCTGAAGGCCTCGGACGTGACCGTGAACTCGCTTGTGGCAAAGGCCAGCCAGAGCATCGTTTCCAAGATCGGGGACTATCTGGCCGCGGGACGGCCCATGATCAACACGGGGCTCAACAGGGAATTCAAGGATAAGGTGACCGCCGACGGCTTCGGCCTGAACGTGGCCCCCGGAAACGCCGCCGCCCTTGCCGACGCCATCGAGGCCCTGTATAACTCCCCCGATACCCGCAGGGAGATGGGGCAAAAGGCAAAGCAGATCGCCGAAACGCAGTTCGACCGGCCCGTTTCCTACGAGGCCATCGTGCGCATCGTTACCGAGCTGACCGGCGGCGAAACGTAAGCCTTTTCAAAGCACAGCATAAAAACGCAAATCAGACGGAGGTTTGTTCATAAATAAAAAACGATCCGTTTTCCGTTCTCACGTGCGCCGCGCCTTTGTTCGCCGGCGCCGTTTTTTTGTATTAAGATCAATCGCAGTTTATAGATATTTTTTTTATTTCCCTTGTCGAATCATTGACAATGCCGTCGAACTGTGATATACTTTTTTTATTCATATTATTTTCTTTATATAGATCGATCGGAGGTCTATTCTTTATGCGCAAAAACCTACTCCGTACCATGCTTTTTTTGCTGTTCGCCGCGCTGATCTTCACCTGCGCGGCTTTCTCAGCCGCGGCTGAGACCGATCCCCCGAAGGAGAACCCGCCCGTGAGCGAGGAGACCCCCTCGGAGCCGGAGGAACCGGCCTGCAAAACCACCGGCGAACACACGCCCGGCCCGTGGACGTTTGACGGCAAAGGGAGCCACACCGCCGTTTGCGAGGCCTGCGGCGAAACGCTCACCGAAGCCTGCGGCTACCCCTCCCCCGCCGTATATACGCCCGACGGCGCCGGCAGGCATTTTCAAACCTGCGCCCTTTGCGGCGGCAAAAAGACCGAAGCCTGCGCCTACGGCGCAGCCGTGACTGCCAAGCCCACGCAGGATACACCCGGCACCAGCACCAAGACCTGTACCCTGTGCGGATACGCCAAGGTGACCGAGACCGCAGCCCCCGAGGGCACGCGGGAAAAGAGCAAGCTGATGGGCGACGCGGACGGCAGCGGCAAGGTGGAAACGGACGACGCACGCGCCATTCTCAGAGCGGCCATCGCCCTGACGCCCCTGCCTGCAAAAACGGCCGCCTACGCGGACCTGACCGAGGACGGCCGCATCACCACGGCCGACGCCCGCATGGCGCTGCGCATCGCCGTGGCGCTGGAGCCCGCCCGGCGGCACGAGATCAAATATGAAGTAAAGAAAACGCCCACCTGCACCGCAGCGGGCAAGGTGGAATGGAGCTGCGCCTACTGCGGCTTCGGCGAGGCCCTCACGGTGCCGGAAAACGGCCACAAATGGAAGGCCGCCACGGCCACAGCCGCCCGCCGCTGCACCGTTTGCGGGATCATGCTCACCGGCTGGCAGACGCTGGACGGCCACGATATCTACTACAACGCGGACGGCGCCGTAACGAAGGGCAGAAGCCTGCTGAACACCACCTACAACGGCAAAAAGGCCCGGTGGTACCTGAACAACGGCGTGCCGGACCCGACCTACCGCGGCACCGTCACTTATGACGGCAAGGACTGGATCATCACCGAGGGCACGGCCTATCAGGTGAAGACCGAGGCGGACCGTACCCTGTACCGCGCCTTCGGCGAGGTGGCAAAGGCCACTACGCCGGATATGACGAAGGCCGAAAAGCTGCGCGCCTGCTTTTTATACTGCAAGAATAATTACAATGAGCGCCGCCCCCGCACCCCGCACTATACGGGCGTGGACTGGCCCGTTCTTTACGCCAACGATATGTTCACGGGCACCGGCGGCAACTGCTTCAGCTACGCGGCGGCCTTCGCCTATATGGCGAAAGCCATCGGCTATGAAAACGTTTACTGCTGCAATTCGGGCGGCCACGGCTGGGCCGAGGTCAACGGCAACGTATTCGACCCCGAATGGAGCAAAAAGGACGGCCTGAACGCCGTGACCTACTACGACCTGAGCTACAACACCCGCACCGACGTGCGCTACAAAGAAGCCATCTCGGCCATGCTGCCGTGGATGCACGTAAAAATCTGACGAAACATGGTATTCAGTTCCCTAACCTTTCTGTGCGTCTTTCTCCCGGTCACCTTCGCGCTCTACTGCGTGCTGCCGGGGCTGAAAGCGAAAAATATTCTTCTGATCGCCGCGAGCCTGCTCTTTTACGCTTACGGCGAGCCCGTTTACGTGCTGCTGATGATCGGCAGCGCTCTGGGCAACTATCTGTTTGCGCTGCTGATCGGCAATGCCCGCAAGGCGGCGGTAAAGAAGGCGGCCATGGTTGCCGCCGCAGCGCTGAACCTCGGCGTGCTGGGCGTGTTCAAATACGCCGGCTTTGCCGTGGAGAGCCTGAACGCCGTAACGGGGCTGGGGCTGGCCGTGCCCGCAATTACGCTGCCCATCGGCATTTCGTTTTTTACGTTTCAGGCGCTCTCTTACGTGATCGACGTATACCGCGCGCAGGTGCCGGCGGAAAAGAGCTTTTTGAACATTCTGCTCTATATCTCCTTCTTCCCGCAGCTCATCGCGGGCCCCATCGTGAAATTCCACGACGTAAACGAGGCCCTCTCGCACCGGCGGCAGACCCTTGACGGCGTTGAGACCGGCCTGCGCCGCTTTATTTGCGGGCTGGGCAAAAAGGTGATCGTTGCCAACGTGATGGGTCAGGCCGCGGACGCCGTGTTCGGCGCCGAGAGCGGCGCGCTCAATTCCCCGCTGGCGTGGCTGGGCGCCGTGACCTACATGCTGCAGATCTACTACGATTTCAGCGGTTACAGCGATATGGCCATCGGCTTGGGCCGCATGTTCGGCTTCGAGTTCAAAGAAAACTTCAACTACCCCTACACCGCCCTGAACGTGCAGGATTTCTGGCGGCGGTGGCATATTTCCATGTCCACCTGGTTCAAGGAGTATCTGTATATCCCGCTGGGCGGCAACCGCAAGGGCAAGGCCCGCACCGCGATCAACAAGATCATCGTGTTCTTCTGCACGGGTCTATGGCACGGCGCGAACTGGACCTTCGTGGTGTGGGGCTTATACCACGGCGCGTTCCTGCTGCTGGAAAACTACGTGCCAGCCGTTAAAAAGCTGCCCAAGGCCGTGGGAAAGATCTACACCTGGGCGGTGGTGTGCATCGGCTTCGTGTTCTTCCGTGCCGAGAGCATCGGGCAGGGCGCTTCCTTCGTGGGAAAGATGTTCGCCGGGTTCTTTACGGGCCCCGAGAGCCACGCGCTGCTCATGCGGCAGCTCACCCCCTGGTTCCTGTTTGTTTTCGTGATCGCCGTGCTGGGCGCGGGGCTACTCGAAAAGCCCATTTCCCACGTAAAGGCGCTGGCAAACGGCGAAGACGGCTCCCCCAAGGCGAAGGCCGCGCGCATCATCTTGGACGCGCTCTCGCTGGCGCTGCTTGTGTGGTGCGTGATGCGCCTTTCCGCGCAGGGCTACAACCCCTTCATCTATTTCCGGTTCTGAGGGCGGCGCTATGAAAAACAAAAAGAACGTTTTCAAAATCATATATATCGCGCTGGCGCTGGGGCTTTGCCTTATACCGCTTGTGTGCATGACCTTCGCCCGCACCGACGCCACCACCGAAAACCGCAGGCTGGCGGCCTTTCCCGCAATCAAAACCGAGGACGGCTTCAACGTAAACATCCTGAGCGACCTCGGCAAGTATTTTGAGGACCACTTCGCCTTCCGCAACCGGATCGTGGCGGCGGACGGCACGGTGCAGAGCCTGTTCGGCGTATCCGCCGCCGAGGGCGTGATCAAGGGCACGGACGGCTGGCTCTACTACGCCTCCTCCGCCCCCGATTACCAGCGGCTGAACGTGTTTTCGGACCGCGCCGCCTTCAACGCGGCCCACAACCTGCTGCTGACGCAGAAATACGCGGAGGCGCACGGCGCGAAATTCGTGCTGACCGTGGCCCCGAACAAGAACTCGCTCTACCCGGAGCATATGCCCTACTACTACCCGGCGGGCAAAGGGGACGCGAGCATAGAAAAGCTCGCCCCCCTGCTCGAAGAAATGGGCGTGAACTACGCGGACCTGTTCGCTGCCTTCCGGGAACAGGACGAAACGCTGTATCTGATGCGGGATTCCCACTGGAACAACAAGGGCGCGCTGCTCGCCTACAACGCCCTGCTGGACGCGGCGGGAAAGCCCCACGAGACCTACGAAAAGACCCCGGTAACGCGGCAGAAGGACGAGATCGGCGATTTGGGGAAGATGGCCTATTCCGTGGCGGCGCAGCCCGAATGGAATTATCACTACGAGCTGCCGCAGAATTACGCCTACGCCACCCCCACCAAGAGCGTGGAGGACGCCTATATCGTCACCGAGAATGCCAAGGCGGAGGGAACGCTGCTGATGTTCCGCGATTCCTTCGGCAACACGCTGCTGCCCTTCTTTGCCGAGGCCTACGGCAAGGCCTGCTTTACGAAGACCACGCCGTATCTTTTGGACCTGTATATGACGCAGCTTTCGCCCGATACGGTGATCGCCGAGAAGGTGGAGCGGAATATTCTTGATTTCGCAAAGGACCCGCCCGTGTTCCCCGCCCCGCAGAGGACGCTTTCCACCGACCCGCGGGAGACTGCCGGAGCATACACGCTGCAAGCGGAAACGGCGGAATACGACACCCGCTTTGTGAGCGTTTCTGGCGCGCTGGAAACGGATAAGGCTTACGACGCCGTTTACTTAGTGACGGGCGCGGCCGCTTACGAGGCCTTTACCGTAACCGCCGACGGGAGCGATAACGGTTTTGTGGCCTACCTGCCGCAGGGCGTTGACGCCGAGGCGCTGAAGCTCTTCTTTTCCGCCGACGGAGAGCTCTACGAGGCGGAAAACACGCAGAAAAAGAGCGTGACCGCCGATCCCCTGTCCACGGGCGCCGTGGGGCACGAGCACCTTTGGGTGGGGCCCACCGCCAAAACCGCCCGCCGCTGCACCCTATGCGGCAAAATGGAGACCGGCTGGCAGCGGGTGAACAACCATACCGTGTATTATATGGAAAACGGCTTCGTGCCCATAGGCGAAACGCTGATGGAGGCCGAATACCGGGGCGAGCCGGTGACGTGGTATTTATATAACGGCGTGCCGAACCCGACCCACGACGGGGCCCTCACCTTTGACGGGACCGACTGGCTGATCGAGCGCGGCCGCGCCCGCCCGGCGGAAACCGAAGCGGATAAAACGCTGTTCCGCGCCTACGGCGAGGTTGCGAAGTGCACCACGCCGGATATGACGGAAACGGAAAAGCTGGCAGCCTGCTTTATTTACTGCAAGCAGACCTACGGCGAGCGCCGCGCCCGCACCCCGCATTATAACGGCATGGATTGGCCCGAGGTTTACGCCAACGATATGTTCGTGGACGGCGCCGGCAACTGCTTCAGCTACGCGGCGGCCTTCGCCTACATGGCGAAAGCGGTAGGCTGCCGGGAGGTTTACTGCTGCAACTCCGGCGGCCACGGCTGGGCCGAGGTGAACGGCCGGGTATTCGACCCTGAATGGAGCAAGCGCGACGGCCTCGACGCGCTCACCTATTTTAATTTAAGCTACGAAACGCGCACCGACGTGCTCTATAAGCGCGGCATAAAGGATATGCTGCCCTGGATGCACGTAAAGCTCTGACGCAATTTTATGATCATTCTTTGGAGGACACCTATATGAAAAAAACAATTCCCGTAATTCTCGTTGTTTGCATGCTGCTGCTCTCTGCCGCCTGCGGCGGCGAAAAGCAGGTCACCGTGGCCGACGGCCTGACCACCACCCCGGTGACCGTGAAGGCGAACGCCACCGTTGAGGCCGTATTGGAAGCCGCCGGGATCACCCTCGGCGAAAAGGACGTGGTAACGCCCGCCCTGACAGAAAAGCCCAACGACGGCGACACCGTGACCGTTGACCGGCTCACCGAGGTGAAGATCGTGACCGACGACGGCGAAAAGACCGTATCGCTGGTGGGCGGCACCGTGGCCGACGCGCTGAAGGAGGCCGGCGTTACCCTGAAGGCGGACGAGAGCCTGAACGTGGCCGAGGACCTGCGCCTGTATGAGCTGACCGGCGATATCGTGGTGGCAAAGCAGATCACCGTAACGCTGACCGCCGACGGCAAGACCGAGGAGATCAAAACCGCTGTGATGACCGTTGCCGATTTTCTGGCCGCGCAGAAGGTGGAATATACCGATACCGACCGCCTGACCCCCGCCGCCGATGAAAAGCTTACGAACGGCAGCAAGATCGTGCTGCAGCGCGTGGAGGAGAAGACCGAGACCGTGAAGGAAGAGATCCCCTTTGAAACGAAGCAGGAATACTCGGATTCGCTGGATTCCGGCAAGACCCAAACCAAGCAGCAGGGCGTGAACGGCGAAAAGGAAGTCACCTATAAGATCGTGCTGGTGGACGGCGAAGAGGAAAGCCGCGAGGCGCTGGAGGAAAAGGTGCTCAAGGAGGCGGTGAACGCCATCGTTTTGGTGGGCACCAAAACCAACGCCCCCGAGCGCGAGACCGGCGCTAACGGGAAAGAGATCGTTTCCAAGGTGGCGGTGCCCGATTGCGACGGCTCCGGCCACGGCTACTACGTGATCACCTACGCCGACGGCAGCGTGGATTATGTGGATTATTAAGTGTTGCGTGTTGAGAAAAAACAATAAATGAAAATAGAGCCTGCGCGTGCGGGCTCTTTTTCATTATACATATATCCGGTATTGATTTTTCATCCCGCCGGTTTCGGCGAACAGCGAACGGCGAACGGCGAACGGCA
>CAMVBR010000098.1 GCA_947165755.1 uncultured Clostridia bacterium | reverse complement strand
CCGCCGCCGATGCCGATACGCCCGCCGCGCCTCTTCCCGAAGCGGAGGCCGAACCTGCCGACGAAGCCTTTGCGGATTTCGATGATACGCTGAGCGAGGAAGATTTTGCCTTTGACGAAATCGCGCCCTCGGCGGAACCCGCAGCGGAACCCGAAATCGCAACGGAAGCCGAATCCGAACCCGAAGCCGAACCGGAACCGGAACCCGAACCCGAACCCGAACCCGAAACCGAAGCGGAACCCGAAACCGAAGCGGAACCCGAAACCGACGGATTCGATTCCTTTGACGACGCGGATGCCGATTTTGATTTTGAACCCGACGACCCCGCCGATGATTTCGATCTCGATGCCGAAGACGCCGACGTTGCCTCCTCGATCGCGGGAAAGATCAGCGCCATGCGCGATCACGCCGCCCCCGAGGCCGCAGCGCCCGATTTCGACGATCCCTTTACCGGCGCCGAAGCGGCGCAAGCCGACGCCGCGCAGACCGCCGCGCCCGATGCGGGCGAAACCCCGGAGAGCGAAGCCTTCGCCTTCGATGAGGAGCCCGGTGAGCCCGCCGCCGTTACCGAGGCGCCCTCCCAGTACGATCTGGATTTCAGCGTGCTTACGGATCCCCCGAAGCAGGACGATGCGCCCGCCGGCGGCAAAAAGAAGAAAAAGAACAGAAAGCATAAAAAACACTGATGGACCATACGAACGAAAGGGTGGATCTTTGTGACGGACAATAAAAAAAGATGGATCCGCTCTGTTTTGCAAATATGCGGCATCGCGGCGCTCATCGGGCTCGATCAGCTCATAAAGAGCCTTGTGGAGCAAAAGCTGAAGGGGAGCGGCCCCCGCGTGCTGATCCCCGGGTTTCTGGGGCTGTGCTACGCCGAAAACACCGGTGCCGCCTTCAGCCTGTTTGCCTCCTCCACCGCGGCGCTCACCGCGATCACCGGCGCAGTGCTGCTGGGCGGGCTCATCGCCCTGATCGCGGTCAAAAAGAAACCGCGCGTCTACGATATCTGCGTGCCGCTGATCATCGCAGGCGGGGCCGGCAACCAGCTTGACCGCCTCACCCGCGGCTACGTGATCGATTATATCCAAACGCTGTTTATCGATTTCCCCATTTTCAATTTCGCCGATTGCCTGATCACCTGCGCCTGCTTCGCGGTCATCATTTATCTGATCTACGAGATCATTACCGACGGCAAAAAGAAGCCGGCGGCGAAGGAGACCGCGCATGACTGAGGAAGCCTTTCTGGTGCCGGCCGAAAGCGCGGGCGCGCGGCTCGATAAGGCGATCGCCGATCTGCTGCCGCAGCTTTCCCGCGCCGCCGCGCAAAAGCTGATCGCCGAAGGCGCCGTGGTGCTCAACGGCAAAACCGCCGGTAAAAGCGATAAGGTGAAGGCTGCGGATGAAGTCACGGTGTGCGTGCCCGAGCCGGTGGACCCGGCCGCCGTACCGCAGGAGATCCCCCTCGATATCGTTTACGAGGACGCCGACCTGCTGGTGGTGAACAAGCCCAAGGGCATGGTGGTGCACCCCGCCCCCGGCAACCCGGACGGCACCCTGGTGAACGCCCTATTGTGGCACTGCAAAGGCAGCCTTTCCGGCGTGGGGGGCGTCATCCGCCCCGGCATCGTGCACCGCATCGATAAGGATACCTCGGGCCTGCTGGTCGTGGCCAAAAACGATTTCGCCCACGCGGGGCTCTCAGAACAGATCAAGGCCCATGCCTTCCGGCGGGAATACCGCGCCGTGGTGGTGGGGCACATGCCGCAGGAAAAGGGGACCGTCTCTTATCCGCTGGGCCGCAGCAGAACGGACCGCAAAAAGCAGGCCGTGAACGGCATCAACGCAAGGGAAGCCGTAACGCACTACGAGGTGCTTGCCCGCTATCAGGGGTACGATCTGTGCCGTTTCGTGCTGGAAACGGGCCGCACGCATCAGATCCGCGTGCATACCGCGGCTTTGGGCCACCCCATCGCCGGGGATACGGTCTACGGCGGCGAAAAAAACACACGCGGCCTCTCGGGCCAGTGCCTGCACGCGATGGTGCTGGGGTTCGAGCATCCCCGCACCGGGGAATATCTGGAGTTTTCGGCGCCTCTGCCGCCGTATTTTACAACGTTTTTATCTCATCTGAAAGCACAGTAAAGGAGTTTTTTATATGGATGCTGCAAAGAAAAAACAACTTGAGATCATTGCTGTAAAAATCAGAATGGGTATCATCGAGGGTACCTATAACGCCAAGAGCGGCCATCCCGGCGGCTCCCTTTCCATTGCCGAATTGCTCAGCTACCTTTATTTTGACGAGATGAATATTGACCCCGCAAACCCGCAAAAGCCCGACCGCGACCGGTTCGTGCTCTCCAAGGGTCACGCGGCGCCCGCCCTTTACGCGGCGCTGGCCAACCGGGGGTTCTTCCCGGTGGAGGACCTCAAAACCCTGCGCAAATCCGATTCCTACCTGCAGGGCCATCCCAATATGAACCACGTGCCCGGCGTGGATATGAGCACCGGCTCGCTGGGGCAGGGCGTTTCGGCCGCCGCCGGCTTCGCGCTGGCAAGCAAGCTGCAGGGCAACCCCTACCGCGTATATACGGTGCTGGGCGACGGCGAGATCGAAGAGGGCCAGGTTTGGGAAGCGGCCATGTTCGCCGCCGCGAAAAAGCTCAGTATGCTCACCGTATTTGTGGATAACAACAACCTGCAGATCGACGGCACCGTGGAGGAGGTCAATTCCCCCTATCCCATCCCCGAAAAATTCGCCGCCTTCGGCTTCAACGTGGCAGAGATCGACGGCCACGATTTCGATCAGATCGAAGCCGCCGTTGCGAGTGCCAAGGCCTGCGCCGATAAGCCCACCGCTGTGATCATGAAAACGGTGAAGGGCAAGGGCGTTTCCTATATGGAAAACGCGGTCAACTGGCACGGCGCGGCCCCCAAGGGCGAGCAGTATGAACAGGCCATGGCGGAGCTGAACGCGCAGCTTGCCGCCTTGGAAGCGTAAGGAGGGTACGATAATGGCAGAAGTAATCAAAACCGCAACCAGAGACGCCTACGGCAAGGCGCTCGTGGAGCTGGGCGAGACCCATAAAAACCTGATCGTGCTGGACGCCGACCTTGCGGCGGCCACCAAAACCGGTATGTTCAAAAAGGCGTTCCCGGAGCGGTTCATCGACTGCGGCATCGCCGAAGCGAATATGATCGGTGTTGCGGCCGGTCTGGCAGCGGCGGGCTACACCGTGTTCGCCAGCTCCTTCGCCATGTTCGCTGCGGGCAGAGCCTTCGAGCAGATCCGCAATTCCCTCGGCTACCCGGGCATCAACGTGAAGATCGGCGCCACCCACGCGGGCATCTCCGTGGGCGAGGACGGCGCCAGCCATCAGTGCTGCGAGGATATCGGCCTGATGCGCACCATTCCGGGCATGACCATCCTCAACCCCGCCGACGACGTGGAGGCCCGCCTTGCGGTGCTGGCCGCCGTGGAGCATCAGGGGCCCGTGTATATGCGCTTCGGCCGTCTGGCCGTGCCGCGCGTGTTCGACGAGACCTATAAATTCGAGATCGGCAAGGGCGTATACCTGAACGAAGGCACGGACGTAACGATCATCGCCACCGGCCTTTTGGTGGAGCGCGCCATCGCCGCCGTGGAGCTTTTGAAGAGCGAGGGCGTGAACGCCGCGCTCATCAATATGGCCACCATCAAGCCCATCGACCGCGAGATCGTTCTCGACGCCGCCAAAAAGACCGGCTGCATCGTGACCGCGGAAGAGCACAATATCATCGGCGGTTTGGGTTCCGCCGTGGCGGAGGTCACCGCCGAGGCCTGCCCCGTGCCCGTGCTGCGCGTGGGCGTGGAGGATACCTTCGGCAAATCCGGCCCGGCGCTGGAGCTGCTTGAAATCTTCGGCCTGAACGCCGCCAACATCGCGGCCAAGGCAAAACGCGCCATAGAACTGAAAAATGCGAGGTAAAACAATGAACGGCGTTCTGGATCAGAAAATTGTAAAATACTTTATCGATACCTGCCATCAGAGCTGGCTCAAGGGCTGGAACGAGCGCAACGGCGGCAACATGAGCTACCGCATGAAGCCCGAGGAGGCCGAGGCGGTCAAGCCCTTCCTCAGTGAAGACGGCGTTTGGCGCCCCATCACGCTCACCCTGCCCAATCTTTCCAACGAATATTTCATCGTCACCGGCAGCGGCAAATATTATAAAAACGTGCTGCGCGAGCCCGAAAACAATATCTGCATCATCCGCGTGGATGAAAAGGGTGAAAATTATAAGATCGTGTGGGGTCTGGCCGAGGGCGGCGTGCCCACCAGCGAGCTGCCCACGCATCTGTTAAACCACTCCATCAAAAAAGAGAAAACCGACGGCGCTTACCGCGTGATCATGCACGCGCATCCCGCCAACACCGTGGCGCTCACCTTCCTGCTTTCGCTGGACGATAAGACCTTCACCAAGGCGATCTGGGAGATGATCACCGAGTGCCCCATCGTGTTCCCCGCCGGCATTGGCGTGGTGCCGTGGATGGTTTGCGGCAGCGCGGATATTGCCGTGGCTACCGGTGAAAAAATCAAAAAGTACGATGCGGTCGTCTGGTCCCACCACGGCATCTTCTGCTGCGGGCCCGATTTCGATACGGCCTTCGGCCTGATGGATACCATCGAAAAGGCCGCCGAGATCCTGATCAAGGTGATGTCCTGCGGCGGCAAGCGGCAGTCCATTTCCAAGGAGCAGATCCTTGCGCTGAGCGAGCCCTATCACGTGGATATCGACGCCGCCATGTTCGACGACTGATCTAATACGAATAGGAGAGTGCGGTTATGGCAGCTTACTGCCCGAAATGCAATTATAAACTGAAGCTGACGGATTGGCGTCCCGAGTGCCCGAAGTGCGGCGTGAACGTGGTTTACTTCGGCATTGAGGAGCGCCTGCGGGAGGAGGCGGACGTGGCGGAATACCACTACGCCGTGAACAAGCCCAAATACGACCGGCTCAAATTCTCTTTGATCGGCCACCCGCTGGCCATCGTGCGGCTGGTGATCGGCGTGCTGCCGCTGCTGGCGCTGCTGCTGCCCATGGGGCGCATCGCCTACGACCTGCCCTTCAACGAGCATAAGGTGACCGTGAATCTGGTTTCCATCATCATGTTCTTCGTGAAGAACGGCTTCGATCTGGACGCCCTCACGGCCCTCTTCGGCTCCGCGCTGCTGGGCAAGGCGGTGATCTGCTTCGCCGTATCGCTGGTGAGCCTTGCGCTGATGGCGCTGGTGATGTTCGTGGCATATCTTCTGCTCACGCTCTCGGCCGCGCCCAGGGGCATCCGCCGCAATATCGCGTTCCCCATCGTGGGCATGGTGCTGGCCACGGTATCCTTCGTATCCTTCGCCGTTATGATCGCCACGCTGAACGCCGCCATCCCCGACGTGTTCTCCGGCGCGGTGATCCCCGTGTGCTATATCGCCGAAATGCTGGTGTTCGCCGCCATGATCGCCGTGAACGCCGTTTATAAAAAGAAAAACATTCCGGTGAAATACACGGACGTGGAGGAGCTCAAGCTCCCGTATAACGAGCGCCCCTCTACTTTAGAAAAGAAAAAAGCCAAGGTCGAGGCGTGATTCAGGAGCAGACGGCGAACGGCGCAAATTTCCGTTCCCCACACGATCAATGCCCGAGCGATCGGGCATTCGGTATATTATATAATGTAATAAAATAAAGGAGCAGCGCATGAGCATCCATTATAACGAACAAAAAAAGCTCTTCAAGCTGGACGCCGCCGGCGTGAGCTACATCTTCAAGGTTTACCACGACGGTTTTTTGGCCCATCTGTATTACGGCGCGTATATTCCGGACGATAACCTGCCCGATTTCGAGCGCCGCCCTGTATACGCCTCCTTTTCCGCCCAGCCGGATACGGTAGAGCCCTATTCCTTCTCGCCGGATACCTGCCCCATGGAGATCGGCTGCAACGGCGGCGCGGATATGCGCATTGCTTCGGTGCAGATCCGCAACGCCGACGGCAACGCGGTCACCGAAATGCGCTACGTATCGCATAAAATTTACAGCGGCAAGCCCGGTCTGCCCGGTCTGCCCGCACTCTACGCCAACACGCCGGAGGAATGCGAAACGCTGGAGCTCACCATGCGCGACGCCGTGACGGGCGCGGAATGCGTGCTGCTCTATACCGTGTTTGAAAAGCACCCGGCCATCACAAGGTCCATAATTATCCGCAATACGTCCTCCAAAACGATGGAGATCGAGCGCGCCATGAGCTTTTCAATGGATATGAACCGCTGCGATTTCGATCTGATCACGCTCTACGGCCGCCATTGCCAGGAGCGCGAATTTGAGCGCCGCCCCTTAGGGCACGGCACGCAGGGCGTCGGCAGCCGCCGGGGCTCCTCCTCCCACACGCAGAACCCCTTTATGGCGCTCATCTCCCACGGCGGCGGCGAGGACTGCGGCGAGGCCTACGGCTTCAATCTGGTTTACAGCTGCAACTTCAAGGCCGAGGTAGAGGTGGATTTCAACAATTCCGCCCGCGTGATCATGGGCATCAATTATGATGATTTCGGCTGGAAGCTGGCCCCCGGCGAGGAATTTTATACGCCCGAAGCCGTGCTTGTGTATTCCAACGAGGGCCTCGGCGGCATGAGCCGCGCCTTCCACCGCCTGTATAACGAAAACCTCGTAAGAGGGGAGTGGAAGCACAAAAAGCGCCCCCTGCTGGTGAACAACTGGGAGGGCACCGGCATGGAGTTCGACGACGATAAGCTCTACGCCATCGCCAAGTGGGCGAAGGAGACCGGCATCGAGATGTTCGTAATGGACGACGGCTGGTTCGGCCGCCGTGACGACGATACCTCCTCTTTGGGCGACTGGTACGTGAACGAAACCAAGCTCAAGGGCGGCCTCGGCTCGCTCGTTTCGCGCGTGAAGGCGCTGGGGCTGAAATTCGGCATCTGGTACGAGCCCGAAATGATCTCTCCCGATTCCGATCTCTACCGCGCCCATCCCGATTGGGCCATCCACGTGCCCAACCGCGCCAAGAGCGTCGGCCGCCAGCAGTATGTGATCGATATGTCAAGGCAGGACGTGCGCGATTATCTCTTCCAGCGCATCAACGACGTTTTGAGCCACAACGATATCGATTATCTCAAGTGGGATTTCAACCGCAATATCACCGAGGCAGGCTCGGCGCTGCTGCCCGCGGACCGGCAGAAGGAATTCTACCACCGCTTTATTCTGGGCACCTACGAGCTGATGGACCGCATCACCACGGCCTATCCCCATCTGCTCATGGAGGGCTGCTCCGGCGGCGGCGGACGCTACGACCCCGGTATCCTCTATTATTCCCCGCAGATCTGGTGCTCCGATAATACGGACGCCCTCTCCCGTGTGGATATCCAGTTCGGCTCCTCGCTGTGCTACCCCGCCAGCGTACAGGGCGCGCACGTTTCCGCCTCTTCCCGCGCTTCTTACGAAACCAAGCGCAACGTGGCCATGTGGGGCTCCTTCGGCTACGAGCTGGATCCCGCCAAGATCAGCGAAGAGGCCCGCGCCGAAATCAAGGCGCAGATCGCGGATTACCACAAGTATTACGATCTGATCCACTACGGCGATCTCTACCGCCTCGTTTCCCCGTGGGAGGATCCCTACAACTGCGCGTGGGAATTTGTGGATGCGGAAAAGACGCAGGCGC
>CAMVBR010000097.1 GCA_947165755.1 uncultured Clostridia bacterium | reverse complement strand
GTCTGAAACGCTACCATTATGCATAACAACTTGCAGATGAGAAGTTGAAAGACCTATCATTCTCTCTGTCATTCCCTCAACCATACCGTTAGAAATAACCAAAACCGTAACAAGAGGAATCAGACTAATTCCAATGCAAAACATAGCACCGATAAGGCTTTTTTTTGCTCCAGAGATAGAACCATCAAGTTTTTTCTTAGGGAAAATAAAACGGGAAGCATAAAAAAAGCTAGAAGCAAACTTCATTCAACTCTCTCCAATTTACCAGCTTTTATGCTATAGCGAACATCGCCTTTTTCTGCCAACTTCATATCATGAGTTACAAGTATAAGCGTTTTATTATACTTTTCCGCCATAGAAAAAAGCAAATCTCCAATCATCACAGAGTTTGCAGGGTCAAGATTTCCTGTAGGTTCATCTGCCAAAATAAGAGATGGATTATTCACCAAAGAGCGAGCAACTGCAACTCTTTGCCTCTCTCCTCCAGAAAGTTCAGACGGCAGATGAGAAGCACGAGATGTTAAGCCCACATCATCAAGCAACTTCTTTGCTCTTTCCATAGCTTCTTTTTTTCCACTTCCCGCCATAAAAGCAGGCAAAAAGATGTTTTCAAGAGCTGTAAAATCTTTTAAAAGATAGTGAAACTGAAATACAAGCCCTAAGAAATGGCTTCTATACTCTGCCAAATCGCCCTCGTCTAGCTCTGAAACATTGTATTTTCCTACAATTACGCTGCCCTTTGAAACTTTATCAAGTCCACCGATTATATTTAGCAAAGTGCTTTTTCCGCTGCCACTTTCACCAACAATAACCACTTTTTGCCCAGCCTTTACCGTCATATCCAAATTATTTATAACAGTGAGCTTTTCGCTTTGAGAAACAAAAGTCTTTTCCAAGCCTCTAATTTTTACCACATCAGATATATTTTCAGTCATTTCTCAAAACCTCTGCAACAGTGAGTTTAGCCATGCCCCTACTTGCAAAAAAAGAAGCTATAAAAGAAGCAAATATCCCAAAAAGCGTGACAAACAAAACTTCTTCAAAAACTATTCTCGTAGGAATATGCGCATAAAGCAAAAACATCGAATTTTCTCTTACATAAATGGCATTTTCTGGTGCAATTAAAAGATAGCTCGTTTTCGTCTTCGTCCAAAGCTCGCTTTGCAGAAGCAGCGTTTCTGGCGGCAGATCCACGAACACCTCGCATTTGGCGAGCACCTCCTCGGGCGGGTACACCATGGTATCCTCGCGAGTCTCCTCGTCCAGCTCATTGAACGCCTCCACCTGCGGAATGGCGTAGCAAACCTCCTCGGCGTTGAGCACCGCGATATCCGTGCGGCACATGAAGTTGATGAACGCCTCGGCCTCGGCCTGATGCTTACTGCCCTTGAGCACGCACATGGAATCGAAGAACTGGTTCGCGCCCTCCACGGGCACGTAGGCGGCAAGGTCTTCGTTTTCGTCCATCATGGTGATGGCGTCGCCGGCGTAATAGGGGGCAACGTATGCCTCCTCGCTGATCATTTTATCAAACACCTGATCCATCACGTAGGCCTGCACCAGCGGCTTTTGTTTGATCAATTCGTCGGCGGCGGCCTCCCATTCGGCGGGGTCCTGCGTGTTCATGGAGTGCCCCAGCTTGGAATGGGCCAGCGCGAAGGCGTCGCGCGGGTTATCGAACATCAGTATTTTGCCCGCGTATTTTTCGTTCCACAAAAGCTCTATGCTCTCGTCGGCCACGTCCGCCTCGTCCACGTATTTCGTGTTGTAAACGATCACCACGGTGCCCCAGGTGTAGGGCACGGAATAGGTGTTCTCCGGGTCGTAATCAAGGCCCTTGTAGGCGTCGCCGATCAGCGCGTAATTTGGGATATTCTCAAAATTGAGGGGCGCGAGCAGATCCTCGCCGATCATTTTGGAAATCATGTATTCCGAGGGGATGATCACGTCGTAAGAGGCGGCGCCGCTCACGATCTTGGCGTACATCTCCTCATTGCTGGCGTAGGTGGTGTAGTTCACCCTGATGCCCGTTTCCTCGGTGAAGGTATCGAGCACGTCCAGATCGATATATTCGCCCCAGTTATAGACGTTGAGCACCGTGTCGTTCATCCCCGGCCCGCCGCAGGCGCAAAGCCCGGCGAGCATGGCGGCGAGCAGCAGAAGCGCCGTGATTCTTCTTTTCATAAACGCGCCTCCTTACGGTTTCCGTTCGGCCTTTTTCGGCTTCTTCAGGTTCACGATCAGCATCAGCGCCAGCACCACCGCGAACAGGATGGTGGAAAGAGCGTTCAGCTTCAGGTTATAGGGCTTTTTGGTCATGGAGTAGATCGTGATCGGCAGCGTCTGGAACGTGGAGCCGGAGTTGAAATACGAGATCACGAAGTCGTCCAGCGAAAGGGTGAACGCCATGATGAGCCCCGAGATGATGCCGGGCATAATCTGCGGGATCACCACCTTAACGAAGGATTTGAGCGGCGGGCAGCCGAGATCCAGCGCGGCGTAGTAGATATTGGGGTCCATGCCCCTGAGCTTCGGCAGCACCGAAAGCACCACGTAGGGGATGTTGAAGGTGATATGGGCGATGAGCAGCGTGCCGAAGCCCATTTCCATGCTGTTGAACTTGCCCAGCACGAACACGAACAGGATCATCATGGAGATGGCCGTTACGATATCGGGGTTCACCACCGGGATGTTGTTCACCGCGAGGTAAGCGCTCTTCTTCCAGCCCTTGAGGGCGTTGATGCCGATGGCGGCCAGCGTGCCGATCACCGTGGCGATCAGCGCGGAAAGCACTGCGATGATCACCGAATAATACAGGGATTTGAGGATGAGCTGATCCTCGAACAGCTCCGCGTACCACTGCAGCGAAAAGCCCTCGAAGCTGGCGCGGGAGGAGCCGGAATTGAACGAGAAAAACACGATCACGAAGATGGGGGCGTAAAGAAACAGCCCGATGAGCACGTTATAAACCTTGAGCAGTTTTTTCATATCACGCCACCTCCGCTGGTGGAAGCGTCCTTATCGAAATGGTTCATGATAAAGGTCGCCGCCAGGATCATCACCATAATGGTGAGAGAGAGCGCCGCGCCGATGTTGTAGTTCACTACGCCCGAGTTGCCGAGGAAGTAATCCTCGATCAGGTCGCCGATCAGGTAATCCTTGCCGCCGCCCAGGATCTTGGAGATAATGAACGTGGAAATGGACGGGATGAACACCATCGTGATTCCGGAAATAATGCCCGGCACGCTCAGGGGCAAGATCACCCTGCCCAGCACCTGTGCGCCGTTGGCGCCGAGGTCCCTCGCCGCCTCAATGAGCGACGTGCCGATCTTGGTCATGGACGTATAGATGGGCAGTATCATGTAGGGCAGGTAGTTATACACCATGCCCAGCACGATGGCGCCGTGGTTGTTGATGAGGCGCAGCCCCGGAAAATCCATGCCGAAGATGGCGCGCAGGGCGGAATTGATAAGGCCCGTATCCTCCAGCAGCGTCATCCACGCGTAGGTACGCACCAGAAAGTTCATCCACATGGGCAGCATGATGATCAGCGTGGCGTTGCGCTGCACCCGGGCGCTGGCCCGGGACATGGAATAGGCGATGGGGTACGCCAGCAGCAGGCAGATCGCGGTGGCGTAAAACGCCAGCACCACGCTCAGCCACAGGGTTTTGCCGTAGGTACCCACCCATTTCAGGTTCTCCAGCGTAAAGCCGTCCACGTCCGTAAAGGCGTAGTAAACCACCAGCGCGATGGGCACCAGCACGAACACCACCATCCAGCCGGAAAACGGCAGCAGATTTACCTTGTTGTTTCCTATGGCAAGGCCCTTATTCATCGCCGTCATCCTCCCGGGAAACCCCTGCGTTCACGTCGGAGAGCTCGTCGAACTCCTCCGAGTAGCTGGAGAAATCGCCGAAAGTGCCGGAATACTTCGATTTTTTCATAATATGGATGGCGTCCGGCTCGATCTCAAGCCCGATCTCGTCGCCCACATGCTGAATATCGGTGGATTGGATCATCCACAGAAAGCCGCCGATATCCACGATGATCTCGTAGTGCACGCCCTTGAAGGTAACGGCGGTCACCGTGCCGGTGAGCATGCCCTTCTCTTTGGGAACCACGTCCACGTCCTCGGGCCGCACCACCACGTCCACGGCCTCGTCCTTCCCAAAGCCCTTATCGAGGCAATCGAACACGTGGCCCGAAAACTCCACCACGTTATCCGCGTGCATCACGCCGTCCACGATGTTGCTCTCGCCGATGAAATCCGCCACGAAGGCGTTCACAGGCTCGTTATAGATATCGGTGGGCGAGCCGATCTGCTGGATCTTGCCCGCATCCATCACCACGATGGTATCGCTCATCGAGAGCGCCTCCTCCTGATCGTGGGTAACGTAAATGAACGTGATGCCAAGGCTCTGCTGGATCTTTTTGAGCTCCACCTGCATATCCTTGCGCAGCTTTAAGTCCAGCGCGCCCAGGGGCTCGTCCAGCAGCAGCACCTTCGGGTCCACGGCCAGCGCCCGCGCAATGGCCACCCGCTGCTGCTGCCCGCCCGAAAGCGAATCGATCATGCGGTTTTCAAAGCCCTTCAGGTTCACGAGCGCAAGCATCTCCTGCACCTTCTTTTTGATATCGGGCTTTTTCATCTTCTTGATCTTCAGGCCGAAGGCGATATTTTCCGCCACGGTAAGGTGCGGGAACAGGGCGTAGCGCTGAAAGATGGTGTTCACCTGCCGCTTGTGGGAGGGCACGCCGCGCATATCTTTGTTTTCAAACAGCACTTCTCCCTCGTCGGGCTGCAGAAAGCCCGCAATGATGCGAAGCGTGGTGGTCTTGCCGCACCCGGAGGGCCCCAGGAACGTGACGAATTCGCCGTCCTTGATCGAGAGATTCAGGTTTTCCAATATCTTCTCGCCGTCGAAGGAGACGGATATGTTTTTCAGCTCGATGAGATACTTGTTGTTTTCCAATGATACAGCCCCTTTCCGTTGATCACGAATAAATATAAAGAAATCATCTTTTAGGTAAATATATAGCATTTACGCCGGAATGTCAACAATCCGAATGATGATATTTTAGCATATCGCACTTTATAAGATTGCAATAAAACGTATAAATATACAGTAAAACGGGCAAAAAGAAAGGGCTGCCAAAGCAGCCCGATTCTTACGGTTACGTTTAATTCAGAGAACCCTCGATGTTGGAGATCGCTTCGTCGAGCCACGTGCCGGCGTCGGAAACGCTGTCGGTCAGGTTCATATCGAGATCGCCGCCGAAGAGGCCGAGGAAGAAGTTGATGATCTTTTCGATGATTTTGAACACAAAGCTCATTTTAAGCTGATCGAAGTTGATCGGGAATACAAGACCCTCGTCGTTGACGATGTTTCTGGTGGTGCCTTCCCCATCGGGGTAGCGGATCATGGTGGTGGTTGTTGCGTCATCCGATGCGTCCTCGGCGAATACGGCCACGGACATGGCGGAGAACATCATAAGGATCGCCATAAAGACTGCGAGTACTTTTTTCATTGCGTGATTGCCTCCGAAAAAATAAATTTTTACGGTTAAATTATAGCGAAAGAATTCCTTAAAATCAACCACAATTTTCCCGAATTTGAAAAAACGGATGAAATTTGGCGTTTTTCACAGGAACGAGCGGCGCGGTTTAGGCAGTTTTACACCTTCGACGATTGTAAACAAATGTAAAAACATTCGGAATTATGCTTGACTTATAAATAACGATATAATAAAATTATGATTTGAGAAAGTGAATACGGAGGCGGGAATGGAGATCAAACGAACCTCCCTGCGTGCCGTGCCCTGCGGCGAAGGGGCCGCGCGGGCGGCGGAAATACTGGAGCAGGAGCTCCGCCTCCGGCGGGGAACGGCGGCGCCTTCCCTGCCCGCGTTTACGCTTATGCTGGAAGCGGACGCCGGGTTCGGCAGCGACGATACCTTTGAGATCCGGCAGGAGGCGCAGGGGCTGCGCCTTCGCGCCAACGGGACCCGGGGGCTGATCTACGCCGTGGGCGCGTTTTTGAGAAAAACGGAATTTACCGGCGGGCTCGCCGCGATCCCCGAAACGCTATGTGGCGTATATACGCCGAAAAAGCCGATCCGCGGGCACCAGCTCGGGTACCGGCCCTGCTCCAACACCTACGACGCCTGGTCCCCCGCGGAGTTTGAGCGGTACATGATCGAGCTCATGTATTTCGGCATGAACACCGTGGAATTCATTCCGTTCACCGAGCAAAACAGGCTCATGCGGTATACGGGGCCCGAAATGACGCGCATCCTCTCCGAAAAGGCCCACGCGCTGGGGCTGGAAATATCCCTCTGGATCCCGAATACCGATAAAAGCGAGGCCGAAGAGCTGGCCGAGCGGGAGGCGCTGTTCCGCGCCGTGCCCTATATCGACGCGGTTTTCATTCCCGGCGCGGACCCGGGCAGCCTGCCTGCGGATACGCTCATCGACCGCTGCAACAAAATATACGATTTACTCATAAAATATCATCCGCAGGCGAAAATCTGGCCCTCCGCGCAGGCGCCGCATAACGCGCCCGGCTGGGGCGAGGCGTTTCTTGCCGCCCTGAAAAACGCCGGGCCGGGTATTGCCGGGGTGATCACCGGGCCGAACCGGGCTTTCAACGTGGACGAGCTCCGGCGGCGGCTCCCGGAAAAATACCCCCTCCGCTTCTACCCCGACGTCACCCACAACCTGCGCTGCGAGCACCCGGTGCACTTCGACCGGGACGACTGGCACTACGCCTTTGCCAACACCCTGAGCCGCGAGAGCGTGAATCCCCGGCCCGAGGAATATAAACGGCTGTTCCATACCGTGGCCCCCTATACCGTGGGCAGCGTGACCTATTCCGACGGCGTGAACGACGACGTGAACAAAACCGTATGGTGCGCGCTGGAATGGGACGATACCCTTTCTGCCGCCGAGATCGCCGAGGACTACGCGAGGGCCTATTTATACGAATACCCTTCTGAGGAGACGACCGCCGCGATATTGCTGCTCGAAAAGAACTGGAGCGGCTCCCCGCTCGAAAAGCGGATCGATTTCACAGCACACCTGCTCGGCTCCCTCAAGCGGGCGCAGAACCCGTGGCGCTTTTATCAGCTTTGGTTCCGCGCGCTGTGCGACCTGTACGTCAAAAACCGTATGTTGGAGGATACCGCCGCCTACGGCGCGGCCGCGCTCCGGCTCTCTGACGGGGACGCGGAAGCCGCAAAAACGGTTTTACTTGCGCCGCCCGCCGAAGGGCTGCGGCGGCTGCGCAGCGAGATCGACCGGCTCGCCCGCATGCTCTTTGAAACGGTGGGCATGCAGCTTTCGGTAAAGGAATACGGCGCTTCCGGCTGGGAGCGCGGCGCCACCCTCGATACGATCGACCTGCCGGTAACGGACCGGCAATGGCTTTTGCATCTGCTGAACACTCTGCCGCCCGAAAAGGCGCTCGGCGCCATACACAGAAACGACGTGGAAGCCGACGAATTCTATTTTTCGTTCGCGCTGCACTGGCCGCAGGGCGCGGGGCAAACGCAGGCCCCGGATTTTTACATGAATATACAGGGCGACCGGCCGGACGTGAACGACGGCACGCTGCCCATGTGCCTTGCGAAGGTATACGACCACTTTTCCTTTGACGCGGCCGTGCGCGGCCTCAGTGCGGGCAAGCCCTACGCTCTCACCGTAACGTTTTTCAAGGCCGATGAGCGACTGCTGCGGGA